>CATMVR010000123.1 GCA_950075905.1 uncultured Persicitalea sp.
CTTCTGCCATCATTGCCGCCGGGTACGGGCAGGCCCGCGAAGCGGGCACCTCGGTGGTCTGCGTAGATCTGAAAGACTCGGCCCGGATGGTACACCCCGACGGCACCAATCAGGCCGTAGATCGCTCGGCCTACCGGCTCATCCAAACTCCGCAGACGTTTCGCCTCGACTGGATGCGGCAAGCCTTCCAAACTGACTACCAGTCCCACTTCACCGATTGCGCCAGCGTGCTGGAACACGCCGGTTTTCCGATCCACCTCATTGGGGGTACCTACGAGAATATAAAAATCACCACGCCCGAAGATTTGTTGTGGGCGGAGGCTTTTTTGAAAAAGTAGTTTGTAAATTGGTCACTCACCAGTATTTGGCTCTATGCGCTCCCGCCTTACCGTTGATACGTACGTAACCGGAATTCTGAACCGCGACCGGGTGATACTGAGCCGGGCCATTACGCTCGTAGAAAGCCGCCTGCCTTCCGACCGCCAACTGGCCGAAGAGGTACTCGACCGCGTGCTGCCCGCTACCGGCAAGGCCCTGCGGGTGGGTATTACCGGCGTGCCGGGGGTAGGTAAGAGCACCTTTATCGAAGCCTTTGGCCAGCACATTACGGCCCAGGGCACCTCTCTGGCCGTACTGACCGTAGATCCTACCAGCCAGCGCTCGGGAGGGAGTATTTTGGGCGATAAAACCCGCATGGAAACGCTGTCGCACAACCCGCTGGCCTATATACGTCCCTCGGCGGCAGGCACCTCGCTGGGCGGCGTAGCGCACCGTACACGCGAGGCAATGCTACTGTGCGAAGCAGCCGGCTTTGAGATTATCCTGATCGAAACCGTGGGCGTGGGCCAGTCAGAAACGCTGGTCCGCAGTATGACGGATTTCTTTTTACTCCTGATGCTGGCCGGAGCCGGCGACGAGCTGCAGGGAATCAAAAAAGGAATCATGGAAATGGCCGATGCCATTGCCATCACTAAGGCCGATGGCCCCAACCAACCGCTGGCCCAGCAGGCCGTCAGCGAGTTTCAGAACGCCCTGCACCTGTTTCGGGCCGCCGACTCAGCCTGGACCACCCCCGTAGTAACCTGCTCGGCGCTGGAAGGAGAGGGTATTGCCGATATTCTGCACCTTATTCGTAGCTACGAGGAGCTTACTCGCCGGAATGGCTACTTTGAAAAAAATCGGCGTAGCCAGAATCTCGACTGGATGCAGAATTACATCCGCCACGAGCTGGAAGAACGATTTCTGAACCACCCGGCCGTGCGGGAGCAGTGGGAGACTACCGGGCAGACTGTGGAGCGCGGCGAAGAACTACCCCTGGCGGCCGGCAGGCGGCTGCTACGCCTTTTTTTATCTTTCTAGCCATCTTTTTATCCGCTTACGAAGTAAAACTTTCCGTTTACTCAATTGGCAAACCAACCTATTTCTGTACTTGCTATTTTTGCATAAGGGTTTGGTACGAATCGCCCAGCCCTTTTTATGTTTCATTAAAAATTTAGCAAAGCCATGAAAAAAACTCGCTTTCACAACTCACCGCTTCGCGTCGCTTCACTGGCGGCTCTTTTTCTGATTGCCAGCCTTACGGCCTGTAAAAAAGACACCGATCCTACCCCTGGTAGTAATGGTGTGGAGGGCACCTGGCAGATCAGTGCTATCACTGTATCTCCGGCGCTGAATGGCATCACTGACCTACTTGCCTTCTTTCAGGCTTTTTCCGGCAGCGACTGTTTTTCCAAGATCACTTTCAATTTTAAATCCAACGGAACAATCGACGGCAGTGTACCCGCTGATTGCCAAAGCACAGAAGACTTGGCCGAAGACGAACTGGGTATTGACGAGCAGTCGACCTGGAAAGTTGAAAATAACAAGATTGTGCTCACCTCCGGGTCAGACAGACAGGAGTACGACCTCACCGTAAACAGTACAACGATGAACTGGTCATATTCCGAAGTAGACAGTGACGACGGGAAAACGTATACCTACACCATCGTTTTCACCCGGAAATAGTCGTTAAAAAGATACAAGCAAAGGAGGCCGTTTCTTTGAGACGGCCTCCTTTGCTTTATATACCATTCAGTACAATGGGGTGCGGCGATCAGAACAACTATTTTCATATACATGCCAGAAATACGCTTGCGATTGAAAGTACCTGTGAGTAACTTTCCGGGCGTTATCCATTTTTAACTTATACTTTTTATTCATGAATATGAAAAACTTCAAATACCTGCAATCGATCGCCCGGGCCTCATCGCTTGTGCTTCTTTTTTTGCTGGTTAGTCTGGTAGCCTGCAAGAAAGACTCCGACCCTAGTCCTACCGGAGTAGCGGGGAGTTGGCAGATAACCGCCATCAATATAGTGCCGGCTTTCTTCGGCATCAGCGACTATCTCGCCACCTTTACACTCACGGGAGATACCTGCCCCTCACAAATTGCCTTTGTTTTTAATGAAAATGGAAGCGTTGAGATCAACGCCCCGGCTTCATGCACCGATACGAGGGACGAACTCATTGAGCTCATTGGAATCAACAATTCAACGACCTGGGAAGTTGATGGAGAGACACTCATCCTTACTACCGGAGGCGCGTCCATGGAACTGGATTTGACCGTTAACGCCTCTACTATGAATCTGGCGGCAACCGAAATTCCGCTTCAGGATGGTGCAAATCATACCATCACTTTTGTTTTCAAAAGGATGTAATAAGTACAAAAACCTGAAATCAAAGGAGGCCATTTCAACCAAGAGATGGCCTCCTTTGCTATATAAAGTTCTGCTTCACTTGTCTGGTTTATCAACCGAAAACGCCTGATCTACCCGTACCAGCCACAGCAGCCCCGTAATACCCGCCAGCAGGGTACCTACCATAATGGCCAGCTTGGCGGTGTTTTGAAGGTAGAGCGACGAGAAGGAAAGGCCGGCGATAAAAATAGACATGGTAAAGCCGATACCCGCCGTAAACCCCAGCCCAAAGATATGACGCCACTTGAGCCCGGCCGGCAGGTCGGCCCAGCCCGCTTTGACAAGCACAAAGGCACACGATACGATACCCAGGGGTTTGCCAAGGTAAAGACCGAAAATAATACCCAGGCTGAGGGGAGAAAATACAACCAGTGACAGATCTCCCGATAGGACGATGCCGGTATTGGCGACAGCAAAAATGGGCATAATAATATAATTGACCGGCCGGTAAAGGGCATGCTCCAGATCATCTACCTCCTCGAGCGGAATAGTCATGGCCAGCAGCACCCCCGCGATGGTAGCATGCACCCCTGATTTTAGAATAAAAAACCACAGGAGCAGCCCCGGCAGCAGATAGAATAAAAACCTGCGTACTTTGAAAAAATTCAACGCGCCAAGAGCCACCATGGCGCCCGCCGCGTACAGCAGCATGGTGGTATCGATTTCGCTGGTATAAAACAGCGCGATGATCAGGACCGCAATGAGGTCGTCGATCACGGCGATGGCCGTCAGCAGTACTTTCAGGGCGAAGGGCACCCGGCTTCCGAGCAGGGAGAGCATACCCAGCGAAAACGCAATATCTGTTGCCGTAGGGATGGCCCAGCCATCGAGGGCCTCAGGCACAATAGCCCGGGTGTTGAAGGCCAAAAACACCAGGGCCGGAAAAATTGCCCCTCCCAACGCGGCCACGCCGGGCAAGAGCGCCTGCCGGAACCTGGACAACTCGCCTTCCAGAAACTCCCGCTTGATTTCCAGACCCACAAAAAAGAAAAAGATAGCCATGAGTCCGTCGTTGATCCAGTGGCTGATCGTTTTTTCGAGCGGCGGAATGCCAACTTTTACTTCCCAAAAGGCCAGAAACCTTTCTCCATCGGCTGAATTGGCCCAGGACAGGGCAATGACGGTAGCAATTAGCAACAATACTCCCGACAGCCGACCACTATCTGCCAGATCCTTGATTGGGTTCAGGATAGGCCCGGTAATGGGCCTTACAGCCTCTGTGATGGGAGCAATAGCTTTTTTTAGTTTCTTTTTCACTTTTATGGTGGTTTTCTTCAACTCGTATGATCACATACAATCACCCATTTTCCTTTTATTTTCCGCCATAGCAGGGTATAATGCCCGCCCACGTCTCCGGCTTCCGGCCGGGTCAGGTGCCATTTGCCAACCACAAAGGCTGCCCTTTTGGCCGGAAACGAGAGGTGCAGGATATCAAATTTCAGGGTACCCATCGTGGCCCGATCGGGGTAGCGCTTAAGGTAGCCCTGGTACGTATTCTGGTAGCCGTACGTGACCCCGTTTTTGCCAACGAACATCAGCGAGTCGGATTCCCAGTAGCCATTCATGAAGGCAGCAATGTTGCCAGCGTTCCAGTCGGTGGTTTGCCGGTCGAGCGTGGCCAGGATAGTGGCGCGGTCGGCCGCCGATTGGGCCATCAGGTTGCTGCCTACCAGCCATAGTAGCACTGCCAAGGTAGAGATTCTCATATATTTTACGGATTTTTGCAGGGTAGAAACAGAAACAGCCAAAGATAAGCAAGTAGCCACACAGTAACCCAATCATGTAGGTATGTTTAAGGATCTCTTTAAAAAAATAGACCGCCAGCAGTACCCTTTCATAGATGGCCTGTATTATCTTTTCATGATACTGCTCATTGTGCTATTATTCCTATTTTTCGCCTGACTGTGCCGCACCAAACCTTTTTATATCTGCTTAACCCCCGTTCGGGTACCAGGCTGGGCCACGGAGCCGAGCAGATGGCCGGGCTACTGGAACAGACAACAACCAGGGCGGGCCACAGGGCGCAGTGCGTCATTACCCAGGCCAGGGGGCACGCCACCGAACTGGCCAGGGAAGCTGCAAAAACAGGAGAGTGGGATGCAATTGTTGCCGTTGGAGGCGATGGAACCGTTAATGAAGTGGCACATGCACTGTTGCACACAGAAGTTCCGTTGGGTATATTGCCCATGGGCTCGGGTAACGGACTGGCCCGGCATCTGGAGATACCCCTGACGCTGCAACCGGCCTTGCAGCACCTGTTTGCCAGCCGCCCGACGGTTATCGACAGCGCTACGCTAAACGGAAAGTCTTTTTTCTGCGTAGCCGGCCTGGGCTTTGATGCGTATGTAGGCAACCTGTTTGGTCAGCAAACGCGGCGTGGCTGGAACACCTACGTGAAAGTATCCATGCGGGCGTTTTGGGAATACCAGCCCCTGCGGTTGAAAATCAACGGGCTCCCCACAGAAGTGTTTTCCCTGAGCTTTGCCAACGCAGGGCAATTTGGCAACAACGCCTGGGTAGCTCCGCACGCCGACCTCACGGATGGCCTGCTGGAAGTATGCACGGTGACGCCCTTTCCCCGCTGGTACGGTACCGCCCTCACCTACCAGCTGTTTACCAAGACCCTGCGCTCTTCGGCCTACGTATCGTACCAGTCGCTGACGGAGCTGACGGTAGAAACCGCGTCGCCAGCCCTGGTACACTTCGATGGCGAGCCGTGGCAATTGGAAACCAACCGCATTGAGGTACAGATAGTGCCTAATAGTCTGCTGGTAAAAGCGTAAATGAATTGAAAAAGTAAACCTACAAATGCTATGTCAAAGAAAACACGAAGCGGAATTGTATACTCTACCGACCCTGACTACGACTACCAGAACGAAGGCACCGACGACCCCGATACACTAACCCCCTCCGCGCAGGACCTGCGCGTGTGGCTGGAACGCAAGGGGGGGGGCAAAGTAGTAACGGCCGTAAAGGGCTTTGTGGGCAGAACAGCCGATCTGGACGCCCTGACCAAGCAGCTAAAAGGTGTATGCGGTAGCGGCGGCACCGCCAAGGACGGAGAAATACTACTGCAGGGCGACCACCGCGATAAGGTGGTTAGTTGGCTGCAAAGCAAAGGGTACAAAGCCAAAAAGGCGGGAGGATAAAAAATGCCAGCTCAGAAGGGCTGGCATTTCAGATTTTACGTTTCCTCAGAAAATAATTTTAGAGCACTACTCCCCCGCTGGTATCTACCGGTTCGGGCAAGGGGGCTGGCTGGGGTTGCGGCGTTTGCTGCGGGTATCCGGGAGCCCCAAACATACCGGGCAAATCCAGTATCTCTACCTCGGTTACGAAGTACTTGGTATCTCCCACCCAGGGCAGGATAAAAAACTTTTCTTCGTACGTGAGCGATACCCGGCGACCGGTTTTGATGGCTTCTTCGAGCTTGGCAACGGCCAGCTCGTTATCGCTGCCTACGGAAAAATCCCACTGCGTGGCATTGAGGGTTCCGCCTCCTTCGTATAGTCCGCCTACGTTCAACACTCCTTCGTGGGTTTTGAATACGTAGCCCTTTTTGCTCAGCTTCACCACAAATCCTCCCCGCTTTCCTTCGCTGTAATATCCAAAAGTTATGTAATAGAGAATTCCGAACACAAGGAACAGAAAGATGAAAAGGATAATCCATTTACGCATAGTTGTAGCGATTAATCGGTGAAAAGTGGGCCTAACTTCGGAAATTGGCCGGAGTTTTCCAAGTTCTTATTTTGCCCGAATCGCGATCACCGGGTCGAGCCGGGCCGCCAGCATGGCGGGCACAATACCAGACAGCACACCAATGATACTCGACACCGCCAGTCCCAGGAGCACGTTGCCCGGAGTAATTACAACTTCCAGACTACCCAGTGGCAAAAAGGTGAGCAGAAACACCAGAAGTATGCCTACCATACCGCCCACCAGGCTGAGCATGACGGCTTCAAACAAGAACTGAAACAGAATGAAGTAGTTTTTGGCACCCAGCGATTTCTGAATGCCAATCAGGTTGGTGCGCTCTTTTACCGATACAAACATGATATTGGCAATACCAAACCCGCCTACCAGAATCGAGAAGCTGCCGATCACCCAGCCGGCCAGGGTCAGCACACTGAAAAGACCTGAGATAGCATCGGCGGCCGCTTCCGGCCGGTTGATGGAGAAGTTACTCACATCGCGGGGTTTGAGGCCGCGGATGGTACGCAGCAAGCCCGTAGCCTCGGCTTCTACTTCCAGCAGGCCCTCGTCAGACTCGTAGCCCTTGACCACCACCGTGGGACTGGGCCGGGCCGACTGAAAAAGTTTGGCAAAAGAAGCGTACGGAATAAAGCACTTAGTGTCGGGATTACCCCCAAACTCAATCAGACTTTCGCCTTTTTTCTCCTGCACTCCGGCTACCGTAAACCGGTTACCGGCCAGTTTAAACTCCTTACCCACCGGGTTGCCGCCCGGAAAGAGGGCCTCGGCAATGTCGGCGCCAATGATGGCTACCTGCCGGCCAGCGTCAGTTTCGATGGGCGAAAAGTAGCGGCCTTCGGCTACTGAAACGTCCGAAATAGTATTATACTCGTACGAGATACCCTGGATTAGGGCCGTCATGCTGTTGGATCCGTTTTTGACCGTTACGTTGCCTTTGTAATCCAATACCGCCACCGCACTGGCGTTGTTGAGGTTTTCGTACAGGTACTGGTACTCGCGGTAGCTGGGCTCGGGCCATTGGAAATACTTCCACCAGGCAAACTCGCCCCCGAAGCCCCAGGGCCACTTTTCAATGTAGAGTACCTTATCCCCAATGAAGCTCATACTTTCCTTGATGTTTCGTTCGAGCGAATCCACGATGGTAAACACCGCCACAATGGCGAATATCCCTACCGTTACTCCCAGCAGGGACAGGATGGTACGGGTAATATTGGAGCGCAGTGCCTGCCAGGCAAAGCGAAAACTTTCAAGTATCTGACGAATTAGCTTCATAAAAGGGTAACTATCTATTTCAAAAGAACAAATAAATACTACAAAGGAATAGCAAAAGTTAAAAACCCTCGTCTATACTCCAAACGAAAAGGGATAAGTGGCAAGATGAGTGTTTGTATGTGGGAATTAATCTTTTATTTTGCTGTTTAGTATATCTCAACTTAATCAATATCTATGTCAAGCGAAGTCATATTTTTTGCCGGATTTACGGTGTTTGTCATATTGGTGATGATGCTCGACCTGGGGGCATTCAACCGCAAATCCACCAGCCACATCGTTAGCTTCAAGGAAGCCGCCTCGTGGAGTGCCGTGTGGGTGGCGCTGGCATTGGGTTTCTACGTGTTTCTGAGGTATTTTGGCTACTGGGTACACGACATCAGCGACCCGTCACATCTGGAAGCCGTGCGTACTACCTACTATCAGAATCTCACCTTACCTGCCGATTTTGACGCCGCGCTGGCCAAATTCCAGAGCAACATGGCCCTCGAATACCTGACAGGCTACCTGGTGGAGTACTCGCTTTCGGTGGATAATATTTTTGTATTTATCCTCATTTTCAACTCCTTCGGGGTCCGTGAGATCTACTATAAGAAGGTGCTGGTGTGGGGTATTCTGGGGTCTATCGTGCTGCGGTTTATCTTTATTTTTGTTGGCTCAGCCCTGATTCAGGAGTTTAGCTGGGTACTTTACATTTTTGGGGCGTTCCTGGTGTATACGGGTATCAGCATCCTCATTTCCAAAGATAAAGAAGATGGCATCGATGTGCAAAAGCATCCGGCCGTACGCCTTACCTCCCGCTACTTCAACGTGTTTGAGCGCTACGTGGTAGATCACTTTTTTGTGCGCAGCAAGCGTACCCGGAAGTTTTACGTAACGCCCCTGTTTGTGGTCATGATCGTGATTGCCTTTACCGACGTGGTGTTTGCGGTAGACTCCATCCCGGCCATATTTTCAATTACCAAAGACCCCTACATCGTGTTTTTCTCCAACGTGTTTGCCATCATGGGGCTACGCTCGATGTTCTTTTTCCTGGTCAACATCATCGACATGTTCAGCTACCTCAAATATGGTCTGGGTGTACTATTAACCTTTATCGGTGCCAAGATGCTGCTCGAGCACCAACTCCACGAGTGGGGCTTCAACAATATGTACTCGCTGCTGATTATCGTGGGCATTCTGGCCATCAGTATCATCGCCTCGCTGGTATTCCCTCCGAAGGAAGAGAAGCCGGTGATAGAGGTGAAGGAGTAGTGGCAGCGTTGGGGACTGTTTAAGGCGTAGGGAGGGAAATAATAAATTCCGTCTCTACGCCTTCTTCCGAATCCACCCCTAACTCCCCCCCATGTGCCTTCACAATGTCATAGCTCAAACTCAACCCAAGCCCGGTACCCTTACCGGTAGGTTTGGTGGTAAAGAAGGGCTGGAAGATTTTGTCCTTGATCGCGTCGGGTATCCCGCCTCCATTATCCTGAATACGTATTTCGATGAAGCTCTGACTGTTTTTTGTGCTAATGGTAACCTTCGGAGCGTAATCCGGATGAATTTGGGCGCAACAGCGCTCGTGGCAGGCCTGAAAAGCATTGTTGATGATATTGAGCAGTACCCGTCCGATGTCCTGAGGGTTCACATTGATCAAAGGTATAGTAGGATCAAAATCAGTGGTATAATCAGCCTGAAAACTACTGTCTTTTGCCCGAAGCCCGTGATAAGCCAGCCGCAGGTACTCGTCAGCCAGGGCATTCAGATCGGTGGGTTCTTTGGTGCCGCTATTGGTGCGGCTGTGCTGTAACATGCCCCGCACGATGGAATCGGCCCGTTTGCCGTGGTGAACAATCTTGGTTTCATTGTCTTCCAGGTCGGTGAGCAGTTCCAGGATTCCCGAAAAATTCCCTTTTTCAATTTCTTCCTTTATTAGACTTTATCACGAATGATTTACTAGAAGGCGAATGAATGGCTGCCAAGGATTT
>CATMVR010000124.1 GCA_950075905.1 uncultured Persicitalea sp.
ACCATTTTGTACGTACTCTTTGCCCACGTCATGACGGGGCTGGTCAACTACACCCAATTTGCCAACGACGCCAAGCCTGCGGCCACGGCTTTTGCCAAAACTGGCTACGACTTCTTACAGAACGGTCTGATCCTGGCCATTCTGGCGGGCTACACTTCTGTGATGCTGGTCATGCTTCTCGGCCAAAGCCGGGTGTTTTATACCATGAGCAACGACGGCCTGCTGCCTCCTTTCTTCCGTCAGATTCACAAGCGCTTCCAGACACCCTGGAAAACCAACCTCTTTTTTATGGTGTTTGTGAGTGCCTTTGCCGGATTCGTTCCCGTGAGTGACCTCGGCCACATGGTGAGCATCGGTACCCTGTTTGCGTTTTGCCTGGTGTGCGCCGGCGTATGGCTCATGCGGGTTCGTATGCCCCATATACCCCGGGCTTTCAAAACACCTCTCGTTCCGTTTGTGCCCATTATGGGTATTGTGGTATGTCTGTACCTGATGTACTCCCTGCCCAGCGAAAGCTGGTACCGTCTGGCTATTTGGCTGCTTATCGGGCTGGCCATCTATTTCTTTTACGGCCAGAAGCATAGCAATATGAATTCCGAAAAGGAGTAAGCACAACATATTTGTTGAGTAAGCGCCCGCAGCTCCACTAGCTGCGGGCGCTTTTTGTTAAAATGAAAAATTTTATTGTAGATTAGCGTTTTATCCCCAAATAAAATTTCATTCTAATCAAAGCAGCCCTTTATTCAACAAGCCTTCCGTATGAAAAAACTTTCGTCGCTGATTACCCTGTTTGCCGGTATCCTGACCTCCCTCCCTCTGTATGCCCAATCCGAAGAGATAGGGCTTGATGAAAAAATCAATACCTGGGTGCAGCCGGCTACGGACCTGGTGAGCAGCATTGTCTTTTTTCCAATACAATTGGGCGATGACGCCGCTACCGCCATGCCGTTGGTGATTATTTTTCTTCTTTCATCGGCCATCTTTTTTACGGTATACTTTAAGTTTATTAATATAAGGGGCTTCGGTACCGCCATTAAAACGGTGAGGGGTACTTACAGCGACCCTAACGATGCCGGTGAGGTATCACACTTTCAGGCGCTGACCGCCGCGGTATCAGGTACGGTAGGGCTGGGTAACATCGCGGGCGTTGCCATCGCTATTTCACTGGGCGGTCCCGGAGCTACGTTCTGGATGATCCTCGCCGGACTCCTGGGTATGTCTTCCAAGTTTGTGGAATGTACCCTGGGCGTGAAATACCGCGAGATCGGTCCCGACGGTAAAGTATATGGAGGACCGATGTACTATTTAACCAAAGGACTAAAAGAAAAAGGTCAGGAAAAGCTCGGTAAGGGCCTGGCCGCTTTCTTTGCCATCATGTGCGTAGGTGGCTCCTTCGGCGGAGGCAACATGTTTCAGGCCAATCAGGCCGCTAAGCAGTTTACAGATATGACAGGAGCAACTTCCTCCTCGGCGGGTACTATCTTCGGCTTGTTTATGGCGGTTATGGTAGCCCTCGTAATCATTGGCGGCATCAAACGCATTGGGGCTGTTACAGAAAAAATCGTTCCCTTTATGTGCGGCATCTACATTGTGGCCGCCATCGTAGTGATTATTGTCAACGCGGCAAACCTACCCGCAACAATCGGAAAAATATTCGGTGAAGCATTTAGTCCGCTCGCCGTAGCGGGTGGTTTTGTGGGCGTACTGGTACAGGGCTTCCGCCGGGCGGCCTTCTCCAACGAGGCCGGTGTAGGCTCGGCCGCCATTGCCCACTCGGCGGTAAAAACAGATTTCCCTGCCAGTGAAGGCATCGTAGCCCTTTTGGAACCTTTCATAGATACTGTACTGATTTGTACCATCACGGCCATCGTAGTGATCATCACCGGCGACTACGACAATGCCGGCGCTATGGGTGGCGTGGAGATGACCTCTCAGTCTTTTGCCACGGTTATTCCCTGGTTCCCTTATGTACTCACCGTTACGGTGGTACTTTTTGCCTTTTCTACCATGATTTCCTGGTCTTACTACGGACTGCAAGCATGGCTATTCCTTTTCGGTAAGACTCGCCTCAACGACATCCTGTACAAAGTGCTCTTCTGTATCTTCGTAGTGATCGGGGCTGCTGCCAGCCTGGGGGCTGTCACTGACTTTTCGGACGCCATGATATTTGCCATGTCGGTGCCCAACCTGATCGGGCTCTTCTTCCTACTTCCCGTGGTCAGGAAAGAGGCCTCCCGGTACTTTGACTATATTAAAAGTGGGGAATGGAAGCAGTACCATCCCGAAGCTACCGAAAAAGCACCCATCAAGTAGCTACTTACTTTCTTCTCGGAGCAGGCATTTCATCAATCCCCAGCGTAGTCAGGTGGGGATTGATGATTCGCTTTGTGATTCTCACCTCAAAGTAACGTACGCCCTCCACTACAAAAGCGTGCGTGAATAGTTCCCGGCTTTTCAGATCGCGGTATACACTGGAATAACTGATGGTACCCGGCCACCCCTGAGCGCCCAGCGCGGTGTGAAGCGTGTCCATCGCCTTTTTAAGGTTTGAGAAATACGTCACCGACTCCCGGGGAGCTTCAAAGGGATTGGCCTTTACCAAAGGCACAATGCGTACTTCATATATAGGTTGTTGTCGAGCGGCCATTTTTGTACTAATTGTGGATAAATACCCTTTTTTGTCCATTTTCTTGATTTCAAGCAATTTTTGTGAAAAATAATAGAACTATTTTTCAATGGCAAAACTATTTCGTGGGCTGCTGCGTTTTATATATGTTGTATCACACACCGAAGGTCAGTCCTGTTTCAGGGCTGACTTTTTTTATGCTCCATCCTTTCTCTCTGCGACTTTTCCGTTCTCCAGCCGCAAGACATGATCCACGCAATCCGGAATCTCATGTGGATAATGTGAAACGTAGATCAGGGTTCGTTCTCCCGTTTGACATACCGCATTCACGATTTCCTTGAAATGCTCGACCGCCCCAATATCAAGGCCCTGACAGGGCTCATCCAGAATCAGCAGCGGTGGATTTTTCACCAAAGCTCTCGCCAGCAGTACGAGCCGTTGCTCCCCTTTTGAAAGTTTTTGCAAAGGCCTCTCCAAAATGTGTTCCACCCCCATCAGAGCGGCCAGGTGGAGTACCCGCTCTGTCTGAGGTTCGGTAAGTGTGCGAAAGTACACTCCTGTGGCGTCAAAAAAGCCGGAGGCAATGGCTTTGAAGGCGGTAGCCTCTACGGGAAAGTAAAGGTGTAGTTCTGGCGAAAGATGTCCGATTTTTTGCTTGATATCCCAGATAGATACCCCTTTCCCACCCCGTTTTTTGTCAAAAAGATCGTAGTCATTGGCAAAGCGCTGGGGGTGGTCGGCCGTGAGGATACTGAGTAAGGTAGATTTGCCCGAGCCATTGGGACCGGTTAGTGCCCACTTCTCTCCTTTTTTCACTTTCCAGTTCACGCTGTCCAGTATGGCTTTGCCATCGTAGACAACTTTTGTGTTCCGTAGGTCAAAAGCATACGCAAAGTCGGTTTCTGGCAACGCTGTCAGCGCTTCAAACGCTGACAGCGTTTTTCCGGCAGCAAGCGCGGGCACGTTCGGCGACCAGTCTTCGATGGTAGTAGTAGCGGTGATTTTACCCTTATACAGTTCCAGGATGTGGGTAATACAGTCGGGTATTTCGGTGGCAGACGTAGCCAGAATAATGGTTGTGCCCTTCTGAGCCAATTCGGCCAGGGCCGCGCGCAACACCTCCCGCGAATGCACATCCAGGCCCACAAAGGGATGATCCAGCAGCAGAATATCAGGATTTTTGACCAGCGAACGTGCCAGCAGCATCCGGCGGGTTTCGCCGTTGGAGAGGGTGATAAACGGATGGTCGAGCAGAGAGGTTAGCTGCAAAAGTTTTGCTACCTCCTGCAGGCGCTCCACAGATACCGTATTTTCAGGCAGTTGCACCGATTTGTCATCCACGGTACCAACGGGTTTCATTTGCCCGGTCAAGACCTCCCGCACGGTAGGGGCAAGAGCTGCCTCATAGGCCTGAAACCGCTGCTGATAATACTGAGCCGCCGCCCGGGCAATGCGGTTGAAGGAGTAGTCATTGGCTACGAACTCCACGGTACCCTGCTTGCGAAAACGTCCCTGAGCCGTAGCCCAGCGCCCGGCCATGGTTTGGAGTAGCGTTGTTTTGCCAGAACCATTGCCTCCTACAATAGCCCATTGTTGGCCCGGTTGTACCTGCCAGGTAAGATCAAAAAGAACCGGCGTATCATATTTACGAACGGATACATTAGTAAAGGAAAAAATGGGTACCATAGGCTGAGAAGTAAGAAGACAAAAGGCCGCAACGGATGGGTTGCGGCCTTTTGTCTTTATTGAAACAGGAGATGTATGCAGCGGGCCGGATGTGGTATGCACAGTTCCCGACGTAGTCAGTATTCAGAGTACTGACCACCGGAAGCTAACGGCCAGTCGCTTACTTATAAGTTACTGCGTTTACCGCTTCGATGGTACGCTTCACGTTGGGGAGAATTTCTTCAATCAGCGTGGGCGCGTACGGCAGGGGTACATCGCGGTTGGTAACCCGCATGACGGGAGCATCCAGGTAGTCAAAAGCGTAGCGCTGTACATGGTACGCTATTTCGGCCGAAATAGAAGCCAGAGGCCAGGCCTCTTCTACCACGATACAGCGGTTGGTTTTCTTAACCGACTCCACCACGGTGGCGTAATCGATAGGGCGAACCGTGCGCAGATCGATCAGTTCGGCATTGATACCATTTTTGGCCAGCTCTTCTATGGCAGGCAGTACCACCCGCGGAATCATTTTACCAAAGGAAACGATTGTGACATCGGTACCTTCCTTTTTTACTTCGGCTTTACCCAGGTTAATAATGTACTCTTCCGAAGGTACTTCCATTTTATCGCCATACATCTGCTCTGATTCCATAAAAATCACGGGATCATTGTCGCGGATGGAGGCTTTTAGCAATCCCTTTGCATCATACGGGTTGGCCGGAACCACCACTTTGAGACCGGGAGTATTGGCAAACCAGTTTTCAAAATTCTGAGAATGCTGCGCGCCCAGCTGCCCGGCGTTACCGGTAGGTCCCCGGAATACAATGGGTACCCCGTACTGTCCGGCCGACATGGAGAGCATTTTGGCGGCGCTGTTGATGATCTGATCAATGGCTACCAACGAGAAGTTGAAGGTCATGAACTCGATGATCGGGCGCAGGCCATTGGAGGCAGCTCCCACGCCGATACCGGCAAAGCCCAACTCGGCAATGGGGGTATCGATCACGCGCTTGGGGCCAAACTCGTCCAGCATTCCCTGGCTGGCTTTGTAAGCACCGTTGTACTCAGCTACTTCTTCGCCCATCAGGAACACGCTTGGGTCGCGGCGCATTTCTTCGGACATTGCCTCTTTTATGGCATCTCTAAACGCTATTTCTGGCATAAAATCAATTGTGAATGAGTGAAGGCGAGAATGAGTGAATTAAGCAAGTGTTCTGACACTGAAAGCACTATATAGGACTACTCCTGTATTTCTACCTTCGCCGCTGGAGCGGCTCCGTCATTAACTCATTTCGGTATTGCGCCCGTAAAATTAGTCAATGGGCATCAATTCTCAAATTCTTAACATAGCCCAAAGGCATTGAACGGGTCCTTTTTACTACTTTTAGTCAATGGATTACTAAACTTCCCGATTGCATGAAACGAATCTTTCTCCTTTTTGCTTTAACCCCGCTCTTTATTGGTGCGCTACTCAACAGCTGTAAATCCGGCCTGAGCGGCAGTCAGAGTGACGAAATCAATGCCCTGCGCAGCAAGCGCGTTCTGCTGCCAAATGGCTGGGCCTTAACCCCCCCTGGCAAAAGCATACCCCTCGGCGACCTGCCCCTGAACATGGCCTTGTCTTCTTCCAAAAAATGGATGGCTTTTACCAACAATGGCAACGGCAAGCAGCACATCATGCTCATAAACCGGGAGGAAGAAAAACTTTCCGATCAGATCGAGATCCCCAAGTCGTGGGTAGGGCTGGCTTTTTCACAGGACGAAAACCGGATCTTTGCTTCCGGTGGCAACGATAACCTGGTGCGTATCTATCAGAACACCAACGGAAAGCTCAGCGAAGCCGGTCAGATTGTGCTGGGCGAGCCCTGGCCCAAACAAAAAATATCTCCGGCCGGCCTTTGCCTTGACGATGAGGCGCAGCGCCTGTACGTGGTCACCAAAGACGACAACGCCCTCTACACCTGCGACCCTATCACCCGGCAGGTACTGCGCCGCGAGTCTTTGCCCGCCGAAGCCTATACCTGCGTGCTTTCGCCAGATAAGTCTTCCCTCTACATTTCCCTCTGGGGCGGCGAAAAAGTACTCGTTTACGATGTAGCCAAACGGGCCATCAGCGGCGAAATAACCGTGGGTAGCCACCCCAACGACATGGTACTGACCCGCGACGGCAAGTACCTCTACGTAGCCAATGGCAACGAGAATACCGTCTCGGTAATTGACGTCGCCAACCAAAAGGTGATCGAAACGCTCACGACCTCGCTGTATCCCGATGCACCCGCGGGTAGTACGCCCAACGGGCTGGCGCTCTCAGAAGATGAGAATACACTCTACATCGCCAATGCCGACAACAACTGCCTGGCGGTATTCAACGTAGCCGACCGGGGAGAGAGCCGTTCTATTGGGTTTATTCCCACCGGCTGGTACCCTACCGTGGTACGCGAGGTGGGTGGTAAAATATACGTAGCCAACGGCAAAGGCCTCACTTCTATGGCCAACCCCGAAGGCCCGCAACCCACCATGACTCCCGCCGAACGGAACGACGCCCAGTATATAGGAAGTTTGTTTGACGGCAATCTTTCGATCATTAACCAACCCGACGAAGCACTTCTGGCCGGGTATACACAGCTAACCTATGAAAATACACCTTACACCAAAGAGAAAGAAAACCGTAGCGAAGGTCAGGCCGGCAACCCCATTCCACGTACAGTGGGGGAGTCTTCACCCATTAAGTACGTTTTCTATATCGTAAAAGAAAACCGTACCTACGACCAAGTCTTTGGCGATATGCCTGAGGGCAACGGCGACCCGAATCTGTGTCTTTTTCCCGAAAAGGTAACCCCCAACCACCACGCCCTGGCGCGCGAGTTTGTGCTGCTGGATAATTTTTATGTCAATGCTGAGGTGAGCGCCGACGGCCACAACTGGTCGATGGCAGCCTATGCCAACGACTACGTTGAGAAAACCTGGCCCACCAGCTACAGCGGGCGCGGTGGCTCGTACGATTATGAGGGGTCACGGAAGGTAGCCTATCCCAAAGATGGCTTCATCTGGGACTACTGCCAGCGGGCGGGCGTCAGCTACCGCTCCTACGGTGAATTTGTGAGTCAGGGCAAACCCAGCATCAAAGCCCTGGAAGGTCATATCGACCCAAACTATGTAGGCTATGACCTCAGCTATAAGGATATTGACCGCGAAGCGGCCTGGGAGAAAGATTTTGACGCCCTCGTAGCCGCCAATGCCGTACCGCATTTCAATACCTTGCGTATCTCCAACGACCATACCTCGGGTATGCGCATTGGTGCCCCTACCCCGCAGGCGGCCGTAGCCGACAACGATCTGGCCCTGGGCCGTTTTGTGGAGCACTTGTCCAAAAGCCCGATCTGGAAAGAATCCGTGGTGTTTGTGGTGGAAGACGACGCCCAGAATGGCCCCGACCACGTGGACGCCCACCGCTCGGTGGCGCTGGTGATTGGCCCCCACGTGAAGCGCAGCTACGTGGACCATACCATGTACAGCACGGCTTCGCTGCTCCGTACCATGGAGTTGATCCTGGGCCTGCCGCCCATGAGTCAGTACGACGCGGCGGCCACGCCGCTCTGGCGCAGCTTTACCGCCAGGCCCGATACCAAACTTTATACCGCCCGGCCCAACAATATTGACCTCGACCAGCGCAACGTAGCCGTCAACAAGCACTCCAAACGCTCGGGCGAGCTGAACCTGACCGTGCCGGATGCTATTGACGATATTGAGTTCAGTGAGATTGTCTGGAAGGCCGTGAAAGGTCTCGACAGCCCCATGCCCGCGCCACGGCGCAGCGCCTTTGTGTTGGCGCAGCCGGAAGATGAGGAGGAAGAGGACGATTGAACCTCGTGTGCCCGCTCGGTAGTGGACAGGAAGCAGAAAAAATTACGTAAAACACCCTCAAAGAATCGGTCTGAATTGGCCGATTCTTTGTTTTTGTTGTCCTTTCTGAATGAAGCACTTACATCGCAAAAGAGCCCTAAAACCACGGTTTTCCCAACAAAGAGATATCCTATACTATAATCTTGATAAAATACAACGAACATTTGCAAAATTCTCCCAAAAACACGTAGCAAATAATAAACGACTTGTTGTACTTTTTATATAATCATTGTATTATTCCAATTTAAAGATAGGACTGTGAGATGAACTTTCTCAGATCATTTCTGCGCTATTGACTTGTAATAGCCCATACAGTACGTTTGTAGAGTCAAAACAACAACATGGGGCTTTCCTTAAAAGAGTAGAAAGCTACAATGGGCAAGAAGTAAGTAATTATTAAAAAAATACAATCACGCAGTAATTCAAACTTTAAAATCGAAACAACATGAAAAAGACAATTCTTATAGCCGCAGTATGGATGGGAGTATCCGCTGCTTCATTTGCAACTACCACCACTACCAGCCCTACCGTAGAGGTACGTGGCGACAAGGCCGTAGACATGAGCATTGAAACCTTCAAAGACATGAAGTTCAAGCTTTCGGTAAAGAACGTATCGGGCCGCTCGTACATCGCCATCAAGAAAGCAACCGGCGAAGTACTGTACAGTGAGTACACGAGCAAAACCGAAGAGTACACCAAGGTATTTGACCTCTCGAATCTGCTGGACGGTGAGTACCTGTTTGTAGTAGACACGAACGAAGGCTACGTAGAGAAGCCTTTCTCGATCAAAACTGAAACGACCCGCGTCGTAACGCCCATAGTTTCTGAATAAGACGCAGAAACACCTACGTACTCTATCAGCGTCTTGCCCCTGATAGAATAAAAGCGCCCGGATTGACGATCCGGGCGCTTCTTTTTTATTTCAACGGAGCGGAGGCGACGGCTATTTTGGAGTCGGCCGTACCGTAGTAGAGCCACCAACGGCCTTTGTAGGGTACCATAGACTCCACAAAAGTGACGTTGTTGACCTGCCCCGTGATTTCGTAGTCCTGATCGGGCTTCATGAAGTAGCTTTTGGAGCGATCGATAAGGCGGTCGGGGGCCTGAGCGCTGAACAGAAACTGCCCGGCGGCGTAGGTACCATCCGGCAGGTTGGTGTCGCCGTTCTTCCCGTCATTCATGCCATTATAAATCAGGATGATGCCTTTGGGAGTAAGAAGCGCGGGCGGGCCGGGTTCGAGTACGCGGTAGTCGAAGTTGCCGGGCCGGTACTCAGCCACGGCTTTCAGGCTTTTATCGGGTTTGGTAAAGGGGTACCAATTGACCAAATCGTCAGATATGGCAATGAACAACTGCTGCTTGTCGCCCCAGTACATCCAGTACTTACCGTTGATTTGGGTAGCAATGAGCTTGCTTCCTACCCGGCGGCACACAATGGAGCCGGATTTGGACCATAGGTCTTCCCCTCCCCCTTTGGTAAAG
>CATMVR010000125.1 GCA_950075905.1 uncultured Persicitalea sp.
GCCGAGCTAAGCGGGAAGGTTGACTTTTCCGAAAATACCGACTGGGCCTGTGCTCCCATTGCACAGAGTAAAAAGACAAGGGCAGGGAAAATGCGCTTAGCTACCTTCATTTTTAGTGAATTTTTGTGATAAAGGGTACATCAGAATTTTACAACCTGCCAGAACGCTGGCTTGGGTTGGTAGTTCTGATCAAATAGCAGGGGATAGTCCTTCCGTCCCCGAACGGGAAAATTGTCAAGCCAGGTTGCTTTGTCCGATACATTCCAAAACGTCACGCCTGTAATCGCTCCCTTGTGTTTTCTAAACGTATCGAATATCATCTTATACTGAGCCGTTTGCTTCCGGATCATTTCTTCGGTGAGTACCCCGTCGTCCGTAGGTTTTTTTGGACGGGCCTCGTGTTCTTTGGGATAAACCGATACGTCCAGTTCGGTGATCTGGACGTCCAGCCCGAGGTCGGCAAATTTCCTGATAGACTCCTCCAATTCCTGCTCGCTTGGCTCGTCCAGCGCCCAATGTCCCTGCAACCCTACCCCGTGGATAGGCACTCCTTTTTCTTTCAGCTTTTTGACAATCTGAAATATCTTGTCCCGTTTTACCTTGTTTTCCGTATTGTAGTCATTGTAAAACAGCTTTGCGGCCGGATCGGCTGCGTGGGCATATTCAAAGGCTTTTTCGATGTAGTCTTCCCCGATAATTTCGTAAAATTTAGAATTTCGGTAGATACTCTCCCCCCCATCGGGTACGGCTTCGTTTACTACATCCCAGGCATAGATCTTACCCTTGTAGCGAGTCACGACATCGGTAATATGCTGCCGCAGCCGGGCCAAAAGTACCTCACGGCTTACTTGCTGACCATTGGCATCGGTAAAAAACCAGCGGGGCGTCTGACTATGCCAGCAGAGGGTATGGCCGCGTACTTTCAGGCCGTTCTTTTGGGCAAAATCAACGATCGCATCGGCATCCTGCCAGTAGTACCGGTTTTCCTCGGGATGAATGGGCCCCATTTTCATGGCATTTTCGGGCGTCACACTGTTAAATTGCTGCACAATCAGCTCCGCTTCCGGACCGGTAAGGTTTCGGGGAGCTACCGCTACTCCTACGGGAAAGTAATCTTTGTAGGCCGATTTCAAAGTGGGCTGGGCGGTAGAATGTACGCCGGTGAGAAACTGGCTCAGCAGCAGGAACAAGGGAACCAAAGTTTTTGTCATGATTTGTTTAGTATTGCGTTTTAGGAAAATCTGAGCTATTCGTTTGCTACCTGAATAGCCGCTGTGAAAACTCCATCAGGTCGTGACGCCACACGGGCCAGGTATGGCCCCCGGGGTACTCACTGTACTTGTATTTAATGCCCATGTCATCGAACTTTTTGAGCATGATCTGGCAGTTTTGGTAGGCAATATCCTCCTTCCCGCCCATCGAAATCCACAATTCCTTCAAGTTGGTATTGATGGCGCTGGTGTTGGCCTTCATGTATTCGTACTGCGGATCGGAAAGCTTGGAGTTGTTGGCAAACCAGCCCGAACTGAATACGCCCAGGTACGAAAACAGATCGGTGTTTTTTATTCCAGCGTACAACGTCTGAAGTCCACCCATAGACAGCCCCGCCAAAGCGCGGTTGCGGGCGTCGGTCTCGACCCGAAAATTATTTTCCACGTAAGGGATTGCGGCTGTTTTCAATTCGTTTTCAAACGACCGCAGTACGTTTTCATTGAATCCGCCCAGACCGCCGCTACTCACATTTCCGTCCAGCATCACCACTACCATGGGCTTCGCTTTATTTTCAGCGATCATATTGTCCAGAATCACGTTAGTTTTCCCCTGCGAGGCCCAGCCCCGCTGATCTTCGCCGCCACCATGCAATAGATACAGTACGGGGTACTTCGCGCTGGATTGATCGTAGCCCGGCGGGGTATATACGTACATTTCGCGCCAGGTATTCAGGGCCCTGGAGTAGTATTGCCGGATCCGGATATCGCCGTGGGGTACCTCTTTGAGGGTGTAGTAGTCCCCGTCGCGGGTAGGAATCTCTATGCCACTGGCCATGCGGCCCATGCCGTAGAAAGTCTCACTGCCAGGATCAACCACGGCCACGCCATCGATGAGCAGGGAGTAGTAGTGAAATCCCCGGCTGATGGGCTCTGTGGTTACCGTCCAGAAACCGCTCGTATCTTTTTCTGCTTCGTATTTTTTTCCAAGGTCAAATTGTACTCGTTGGGCGGCGGGTGCCTTTACCCGGAAAATCACCCGGTTGTCGGGCAAAACCTGTGGGTACTTACTATTCCGAACGTTGGTTGAGGCAGGGGTACCCAGCACCGAATAGCGCGGAAACTGGGAGGCATCCACCGGTTTGAACAGAAACTGGGAGAACATGTACAGTCCATTTTTCCAGACTTTGAAATCGTGACCTCCCGTCTCGAGGTAGTAAATATGCGGTACGTCATGCTGGTAGAGGTAGTCGTGGGTGCGTTTACTGAAAGTAATCAGCCCATCGGCATCCCCGCAGGAAATCCATAGAAGTTTCAACTTCTTTTTGGCTTCTTCAGGATCGGGTACGAGTTCCTGCGGAGGTTTGGTGTTGGGGGCCGACGAAAAACCACCCACCCAGGCAAACCTATCCAGATTGCCAAGTCCGAAATTGAGCGATTGTCCGCCACCCATCGAAAGGCCGGCGATAGCGCGGTGCTCGCGGTCGGTGAGCGTTGGGTACTTTTTTTCGATAAAGGGAATCAAGTCATTCAGCAGGTCTTTTTCAAAGGTGGCAAATGCCTCAACCTTTTCCCGGTCGAATACATTGCCCACGGCCCGGTCGTCCTTCATGGCGCGGCCGTTGGGCATCACTACGATCATGGGTGCTAATTTTCCATCGGCATACAGGTTGTCCAATATTGCCTGCGGATTGGCCCCTTTCAGCCATTCTTTCTCGTCGCCCCCAATACCGTGCAGCAGGTACAGTACCGGGTACTTCGTCTTTTTGGTGTAGCCCGGTGGCGTGTACACCAATGCCTTGCGGGTGGTACCTACCGTTTTTGAGGCGTAACTGACAATATCGATTTTACCGTTGGCAATGCCCGTACGTACCTGGTCAAAGCCCTTTGGGGCTTCTTTTTCCAGAGGTTGGGCATACAAATTGAATTGCACTATCGACAAAATGGCCAGAAAAGCACCAGTTGTACTAATTCTCATAGCTATCGGGATTTAGGAGGTTTTTTTAGGTTGGTAAAGCTATACCAATGGCATCAGGGCATTGTCACAGTAAATACTTTGAGGCCGCCTATCAGGGCTTAATCAATTCCAGCTTTCCGTCGGGTGTACGTTTCAGCTCCCGGACTTTGATATTCCGTAAATGGGTTTTTCCAGAAAGCTCCACATCATGGTAATAGAGGTACCATTTTTCCTTGAACTCTACGATGGAATGGTGGGTGGTCCAGCCAGTCACAGGCTCCATGAAGGTACCCTGGTAGGTAAACGGACCGTAGGGGCTCTTGCTTGTGGCGTAAGCAAGCAAGTGCGTATCGCCGGTAGAGTAGGTAAAATAGTAGATGTCATTGTATTTGTGCATCGGCTCAGCAGAGCCAGGCCAGTTCATGTAAATCTGATCATACTTTTCAGCGTATTTTTGGTCATTTTCGGCGATCTATTGGTTTTAATGCTACGTTTTAATCAGTTTAGGTACTCGTTGGGAAGACTCCCGTACGATCAACTCGTGGTTAAGAAGAATGGTATTGGTGGAGCTGATTCGCAGCCGTCCGTTGAGGTGATTGATCAGGCTTTGGGCCGCAATTTCTCCCATTTCCTGCCCGGGGTACCGGACCGTCGATAGGTTGGGGGCTACCAGTTGGGCTACCGGATCGTCGTTGAAGCCAACAACGGCAACATCTTGCGGGATGGAAAAACCCTTTTTGATGAGTCCACCCACACAGCTGGCCGCGCACAAATCACTGGCTACGAACAGACCATCGGGTACCTGCGTCATTTGAGTGAGTGTTTCCACGGCATCCAGCCCATCCTGACGGGTGAGGTTTGTGACTTTTACCAGGTCTTCATCTGCGGGGAGGCCGTGGTCTAACAGGGCCATGCGATAGCCTTTGAGACGGTCGGAATACACATTTCGTTTAATATTGCCTGTTACATGCATAATCCGGCGGCAGCCTTGCCCAATCAGATGCGTAGTTGCTTCGTAGCCGGCTTTGAAATTGTCAATGACGATATTGGTACAATTTTTCTGCTCCATTACCCGGTCAAACAACATGACGGGAATGTTCTTGCGGAAAAAGGTATTGAAATGGTTGAGGTTATCGGTATCAGAAGCCAGCGATACCAGTAGGCCATCTACCCGGGTATTGTACATAGTTTTAGCATTCGCCATTTCTTTTTTCAGCTGTTCTAATGACTGGCTGATAATGAGGTTATAATTGGACTCATTGGCTACTTTTTCCATTCCGGCCAGCACGGTAGCGATAAAGAAGCTGTCCAGCCTAGGTACGATCACCCCGATAGTCCGGGTTTCCTTGCGCCGGAGGTTGCTGGCAAAGGTATTGGAACGATACCCCAGTTCGAGCGCTTTGCTATTAATCAGTTGTTTGGTCTGGGTGCTGATTCCCGGATGGTCGTTCAGGGCGCGGCTCACCGTAGCCGCTGAGAGATTTAATAGTTTGGCAATATCGTAGATGGTTGGTTCTTTTTCCATGTCACTCGTTTAAGTAGGTAAGGTTGCAAAGTAAAATTACGATAGAATTTGTTACCTTACCTATTGTCTTCAAATCGAGGCCTTTTTAGTTCTTGTTTACTGCCTCCACAATCTACCACCAATCCGGCTGCCTCATTTTCTCCATAGAGGCCTTTTTTTTAAAATTTATCTATTTGCAATCGATTGCACAAATTAATTAAAAAAAAGTAAAACAAACTAATTATTTCCCAAGCAAATAATCTCTACCAAAGAGTTTATAAACGCTAAAAAGTATTATTTAACACTAGAATACGAATATTTTAGTGACACTTATGATTTGAAACAGGCAAGTACATAGCGCCCGGGGAGAAGAAATTTTTTTCAATTGAGCACGTTACAGACAATTTTTTATAATAAAATAAATGCAATCAGTTGCAAAATTAATCCTAACCTCACCAGACTTTTGTGTCACTTCGGTGAATGGAGTACCCTGCCTAAAACCGGAAGTAATGAAAATGCGACCGTTGCTTTCGGGACGAGCTGGTTAAAGTTGATCAGCCCGTTGCCGTATAGCTGCCTATCGCCAGAATGTAAGGGTTCGCGGAGGTGTACAGTGTGGTTTTCCAATCCATATAGCATGGGTAATGAACAGGCTACTGCCGAATAAAGCCCCACCAGCCATTGACTATTTTCGGTATGGTCCAGCGGGAGTGGCTTAGTGAGGGAATGAATGATTCGATATGCATGGAACGGAAATTTTAGCGGATAAAGTGCAGAATAATGCTCCTGATGGCGGGCTGGAATAGCTTTCTAAGGGGAGAGAACAATTTTTGATACATTACTTATTCACCAACCATTCACTAAATGAAAAAAAATACGCTCATTGCTCTATTACTAGTGTTGATTCAATGTACCGCTTTCGGAGGGCCTGCTCATGCCCCAACAAATGACACGGATTGGAAACTGGAAAAAAACGGAAATGGGATAAGAGTTTATTCCCGACAAGGTACTGATAGTAAGTTTAAGGAAATCAGGGTCTTATGCGAGATTAAAGGTACTTTGTCGCAGTTCTATTCTTTTTTTGTGGATGTAGATCATTACGAAGATGTGATCAAAGGTACCAAAGTGGCTAAATTGATCACCCAGCCCAATTCGTTTGAATTTATGTACTATACTGTGATTGACCTACCCTGGCCAGCCAGTAACCGAGATCTTACGATCCAGACAAATATCGACGTCGATAAGGGGAATGATAAAATGACTATCCAGGCGGAAAATAAGGAAGGGGTCAAACCCAAAAACTCCTCTCTGGTACGCATTCCGTACTGGCGGGCCGAGTGGCGGGTCAGGCAAAAAGAAAACAATTACCTGGATATAGAGTACTTTTTCAAGGTGGATCCGGGCGGAAACCTACCGGCCTGGATTGTGAACGAAACCGCACCCAAATCTGCTTACCAAACATTTATCAATCTTGAAGAAAATCTGAAACTTCCCCGTTATCAGAATAAAAATTACCCTTTTCTAGATTCTTAGCGAGATCAAGAAAGAAAACTCTTCTCATGTAAGAATAGCGCTGACTACTTTGCCCTGTACATCCGTAAGCCGGTAGCGACGCCCCTGAAATTTGAAGGTAAGCCGCTCGTGATCAATACCAAAAAGGTGCATAAGGGTAGCCTGGAAGTCGTGTACATGCACGGGGTCTTTGGTAATGTTATAGCTAAAATCATCGGTTTCTCCGTAACTGATTCCCGCCTTGACCCCCGCTCCTGCCATCCACATACTAAAACATCGAGGGTGATGGTCGCGGCCGTAGTTATCTTCGGTGAGTTTTCCCTGAGAGTACACGGTGCGGCCAAACTCGCCCCCCCAAATCACCAGCGTATCTTCCAGCATGCCGCGCCGTTTCAGGTCCATGATTAAGGCCGCCGTAGGTTGATCTACTTTTTTGCACTGATTTTTTATTCCTACCGGTAGAGCATCGTGCTGATCCCAGCCCTGATGGTACAGCTGTACAAACCGAACGTCTTTTTCCAGTAGCTTGCGAGCCAGAAGGCAATTGGCGGCATAGGTACCCGGATCGCGGCTATCGGGTCCGTACAGCTCAAACACCTCGTCGGATTCCTTGCTCACATCCATCACATCGGGTACGGAAGTCTGCATTCGGTAGGCCATTTCAAACTGAGCCAAGCGGTTATCAAACTCCGGATCGCCGTAGCTTTCGTTTTGGAGCTGATTGAGTTGTTTGAGGTAATCCAGCATTTCTTTCCGGTCCTTGCCGTCGTAACCTTCGGGGTTATTCAGAAACAGAACGGGGTCTTTACCCGACCGAAATTGGGTACCCTCATATCGGGTGGGCAAAAAACCACTTCCCCAGAGCCGGGCGTAAAGAGGCTGTCCGTTGCCATTCTTGGAGATTAGAGAGATGAAGGTGGGTAGGTTTTCATTTTCTGATCCAAGCCCGTAGCTTACCCACGAGCCGATCGACGGCCGGCCGGGCAGTTGGTTGCCAGTCTGGAAAAAAGTAATAGCCGGATCGTGGTTGATGGCCTCCGTGTGCAGCGATTTAATGATACAGAGCTCGTCTACCACCCGGGCGGTGTAGGGAAGCAGCTCGCTTACCCAGGTACCATTCTCTCCGTGCTGATCGAACTTAAACACCGAGGGGGCTATGGGCAGCTGGCTTTGGTTGGCGCTCATGCCGGTAAGCCGTTGACCCTGCCGAACCGAATCGGGGAGGTCCTGCCCGAAAAGCTTGGCCAGCTGAGGTTTGTAGTCGAAGGTTTCGAATTGAGAGGGCCCGCCACTCATAAAGAGGTATACCACCCGACGGGCTTTGGGCGCAAAGTGGGGTAGGGCCCGCAAAATGGCCTCCTGCGTATCTTCCGAAAGGCCGCTCGCTGCCGGGGCCGCGCTACGCCTGAGGGTTTCGGCTCCAAAGAGTGAACCAACTGCCAGGGCGCCCAATCCCAGGGTAGTTTTGGTCAGGAAGTGCCGTCGATCCAGTTTCTGGTTCAACTGTTCAAATTCCGGGGTATGGAGTCGAAACTCCTCGTGGTGATTTTCCATGGCGTTAGCGTCTGATTAGCGTGGCGTCTGAATTCATTATGGTGCTGGCAATTACCGCGTAAGAAGCCACCGTGGCCGCATCCAACGACTTGCTTACCCGGTATTGCCCTGTCGATAGCCACCCCTTGGCTTTTTTGGGGTCCTGGCGAAAACGCGCCAATTCCCCGGCCTGCATTTGCACCAGCAGGCTCAGCTCTTTTGCCGGAGGCATTCGGCCCGTCAGGCTTCGGTACGCCAGCGTGATGGCCGCTTTCGGATCTTCCTTTTTTGCCATTTTTTCGCCCAGTACATTCGCGGCCTCCACGTAGGTGGGGTCGTTGAGGGTAACAAGCGCCTGCAGGGGCGAACTGGTTTTCTGGCGGCGGACCGTGCAAAAGCTCCGGCTTGGGGCGTCGAGGGTACTCAGGGTAGGGTTGGGCACTGAACGCTTCACTAGTACGTACAAGCTCCTTTTGTAAATAATATCGCCACTATCGGGCTCGTATCTGGAACTGTTGATACGCCAGAGATCGGCCGGCTGGTAGGGTTTGATACTTTTTCCGCCCAGTTCTAGATTGATTAGTCCGCTAGCCATCAGGGCGTTATCGCGCATCATTTCGGCCGATAGCCGCCGTGCCGGTCCCCGGGCCAGCAGCCGGTTTTGCGGATCTTTTTCCAATAGTTCTTTCCGGGGGCGGGACTCCAGCCGGTAGGTGGCAGAAGTTACCAGGGTACGCACGAGCTGTTTCACGTCCCAGCCCGACTCCTGGAAGTGCAGCGCCAGCCAGTCGAGTAGTTCGGGGTGGGAGGGGAGCTCTCCCTGATTTCCAAAATCTTCGGTAGTTTTCACCAAACCCGTTCCAAAAAAGAGCTGCCAGTATCGGTTAACGGCGACCCTGGCAGTAAGTGGATTTCTTTTGTTGGTAAGCCATTGCGCCAGCCCCACCCGGTTTTTGGGCAGCTGGGCCGGAAACGGAAATATTTTTTCCGGGGTGCCTGGATACACCTTTTCGCCGGGAGCATCGTAGTTGCCGCGGTTGAGGAGATAGGCCTGTTTGGGCCTGGGGGTTTCCTGCATTACCATCAGTTCTGGTACCTTGTCTACACTGTCTGCCAGAATGTTTTTCTGTTTCACAACCAGTTGTCTCACCCTTGCAGAAGGGCTATGCTCGGCGGAGAAATAGTACATTCGCAGCCGGTGTATTTCCTCGGGGGTCAATGTTTCGGCAGGGCGGGAAGCAACGGGTTCCCAAGTGTCTTTTTCGGCAACCACTTCGACTTCAAAGGGGGTAAGGCAGCGGTTATAGACCAGGATATCATCAACCAGGCCGTTTTTGACACCGTAGCCGCGGTACCAGCCCCCGATCTGCAGACCGGGCTGGGGCTTTACATAGCGCTCGGCAAAAATGATATCCTTGGTGAGCTGGTCCATCCTGGTATCCATGGGAAACTCTTTTCCATTCAAATAGATTGTAAGCCCCGCGGCTTTGCCAGATCCATCGTAGGTCATGGTGAGCTGCACCCACTGGTTCCGGGGTATATCTTGTCGGGAGAGTTTGGTAATAGCGTTGGAGGGTGCTGCGTAGGCCATACTTGCTTCCAGTTTCCCTTCTTTCAGGTAGAGGTGGTAGCCCTTGAAATTGTACAGCCGTTCGGCCTGGCTTTTGTGAAAGATAACCCCCTCCCTTACCTCCTTTGGAATATTCAACCACAGGCCTATACTGAACGGCTCGGATTTTCTGAAAATACCCACCCGATCCAGGTCGAGCCAGGCGTCGCCGTTTAGCTTCAACCCTTCACCGTGGTGGCCCGGCACAAATACTTCCTTTTCCCGTTTGTCTCCCACCAGGGTAGTATAGGCTACCTCTTTTCGGTTTAACTCATTGTGCAAAGTTTCTTTATCAAAACTGTATTTTGCCAGTAGGCCCGCGGTGGGCACGGCTT
>CATMVR010000126.1 GCA_950075905.1 uncultured Persicitalea sp.
CGGACTAGGATCGGAAAATGCCAATTTGCCGGGCTTCATCGTGCTGGCGTCCGGCGACGCCATACCCAGTGCCGGCAAGAGTATTTGGGGGAGCGGGTTTTTGCCCTCGCAGTTTCAGGGCGTGCAGTGCCGGTCGGAAGGCGATCCGGTATTGTACATTTCTGATCCAGAAGGAATGCCACGCGACCTGCGCAAAGCTGCTATTGAAACCATCAGCAACATCAATCGGGTGCAGCACCAGGAAATGGGCGATCCCGAAATCCTTTCGCGGATTGAGCAGTATGAGCTGGCTTTCCGGATGCAGACCACTGTACCCGAAGCCATGGATGTCAGTCGGGAGCCGGAGTCTATCCAGCAGATGTATGGTACCACTCCGGGGCAAAATTCCTACGCCAACAACTGCCTGCTGGCCCGCCGGCTGGCGGAACGGGGCGTCCGTTTTATTCAACTGTACCACGCCGATTGGGATACCCACGGCAGTAACTCAAATGAGGCACTGGAAATTGGGTTTGTGAACCGATGTAAAGAAACCGATCAGGCAACTACGGCTTTGCTCACTGACTTAAAACAGCGGGGTATGCTGGACGACACGCTGGTGGTATGGGGGGGAGAGTTTGGCCGTACACCGATGGCCGAGAACCGGGGAGGTAAAAAAGCGCCTTTCCGGGGGCGCGACCACCACAAAGAGGCTTTTACTATGTGGCTGGCCGGGGCAGGTGTGAAGCAGGGATTCAGCTTCGGCGAAACGGACGAGATAGGGTACTATGGCGTGAAAGACCGGGTACACGTGCACGACCTGCAGGCTACCATCCTGCACCTGCTGGGCTTCGACCACGAAAAACTAACCTACCCCTTCCAGGGCCGCAATTTTCGCCTGACCGATGTACACGGGAAAGTGGTACATCAGATCCTGTCCTAGTGAATTAAAGGCAATTTTCAAGAAACCTCTCACCGAACTACCTTTTTCTCTATTCCCTCATAGGCGTTCCGTAGCTTTTGAACCAGGTCGGGATGCTTCGCCGCCAGGTCGTTGGTTTCGTTCTGATCTTCTCGCAGGTTAAATAGCTTCGTGCCATCTACTAGTTTCCAGTCACCGTGCCGCAGGGCGGTTTGCTGTCCGTATTTCCAGAAAATAGGGCGGGATAATTTCTTATTCTTAAACAGAACTGCGCTAATGTCCCGGCCATCAATTGCACCGGGGCGTAGCTTATCCTTAAATCCGGCTATCCCGGCCAGGGTGGGTACAAGGTCTATGTTGCAAATGGGGGTATCTACCGTCTGACCGGGCCGGATACGTCCTTTCCACATCACCAGCGCCGGTACCCGGATGCCCCCTTCCCAAAGCGTAGCTTTTTCTCCGCGCAGGCCCCCGTTACTGGCGTGGCCGTAATAGGTTTCGGAGTAGCCGCCGTTGTCGGACATAAACCAAATCATGGTGTTTTCAAGAAGATTGTTCTTTTCAAGCTTGTCAAGTACTACGCCAACCTGATCGTCCAGACTGGCTACCATAGCGGCATAGGTCCGGCGGTAGGGGTCAGAAATATGGGCAAACTTCTGCATGTAGGCGGGTGGAGCCTGCAGCGAATTCATGATGGGGTACCCTTCGTAATTTGCCACGTTCAGGGCTACCGTATGGTCACGCACATCGTCGGGGTCAGTTTTGCCAAAATGTGGGGCGTTATAGGGCAGATACAGAAAGAAAGGAGTCGGTGAGGCTTTTACTTCATCCAGAAATTCGGTAGCATGGCGCGTAATCAATTCGGTCGAATAGCCACTTTCGGCGGCGGGCTTGCCATTCACAAACCAGTTGGCTCCCATACTCCCGTACACGTGGGTAAAGTAGTCAATGCACCCCGGCTTGAAACCCGAAAACGTGTCGAACCCATGCCGCATGGGCGAATCCGTGGAGTCTTTGGCACCCAGGTGCCACTTGCCGAACAACGCAGTGCGGTATCCTTTGGCTCTCAGGTATTCGGCCAGGGTGATTTCTGCGGCATCGAGGTAGTTTTTATCCAGCGGCATCAGGGCTTTGGTCAGATCGTGCTGCGAACGTTGTGGATAGGAGCCTGTTAGCAGCGAAAACCGTGAAGGGGTACATACCGGAGCCGACACATAAAAATCTGTGAACCGGATACCCTCCCGGCCAATGCGGTCAATATTGGGGGTAGGAATATCGCCGCCGTAGCTACTCAAATCCCCGTAACCCAGGTCATCGGCATAAATGATGACCACGTTAGGGAGTTTTGCCTGCGCCTTTGCCCCAAATGCAAGGCAAAACAGCCATAGAAACAGGGACAATTGGGGAAGTAGATAGTGTTTGCCTGGCATAGTACGCAGATTAGAGGCTGAACCGGGAGATGAAAATTTCTGAAAAAGAAAAGTGGCGAAAACAGGCTTTCTACTGCAACATGTCAGGGAGGGGACAGGGCTGATTAGGACGCCCCGGTAGATTGCATCTGGTGGGAGTCTTACTCTGCCTGGCATTACTATTTTAAGCTGTGGAAGTACATATTGTTACTTAAACCAACCACAGAAATGATCAGGAAAAGCACTTTACTTGCATTCGTACTGCTGATAAGCACTCCAATAGCCCTCAAAGCCCAAGACAGCAAACTAAAATGGCTGGATGTTGAATTAGCCAACTACGACTATCCGTATCCGGTGCAGACGCTCCAATTGGATGTGCAGAAGCAGCAGCTAAGCATGGCCTATATGGACGTAAAGCCCCAGAACTACAACGGCAAAAACGTGATGCTGCTCCATGGCAAAAACTTCAACGGCGCGTACTGGAAAACCACCATCGACGCCCTCACCCGCGAGGGGTTCAGAGTCATTGTGCCCGACCAGATTGGCTTTGGCAAATCCTCCAAGCCCCACCACTTTCAGTATACCTTTCAGCAGCTGGCCCTGAACACCAAAAAGTTGCTGGATACCCTGGGCGTAGGCAAAACGGCCGTTTTGGGGCATTCTATGGGTGGGATGCTGGCCACGCGTTTTGCGCTGATGTTTCCGGAGGTAACGGGGAAACTCATTTTGGAAAACCCCATCGGGCTGGAAGACTGGAAGCTGAAAGTACCCTACAAACCCGTGGAGTGGTGGTATGCCTCCGAGCTGGAAAAGGACCGGGAAGCGATCAAAAGCTACCAGAAAGAAAACTACTACGACGGCAACTGGAAACCCGCCTACGACCAATGGGTAGATCTGCTGGCGGGCTGGACGCTCAACTCAGACTACGAGCGCATTGCCTGGAATGCGGCCCTGACCTACGACATGATATTTACCCAACCGGTAGTGTACGAATTTGACGACCTGAAAGTAGAAACGCTTCTGATCATCGGCACCCGCGACCGCACGGCCCTGGGCAAGCCGCTGGTATCGGAGGAAGTTCGAAAAACGATGGGGTTGTATGACGAGCTAGGAAAAAAAACGCAAAAGGCCATTCCGAACGCCGAGCTGGTGGAGCTGAACAATGTGGGACATTTGCCTCATATTGAAAGTTTTGATCGCTTTATTGGCCCCCTGGTGAAGTTTCTTAATGAGTAAGAAGTTCTCCGCCACCTTGTAAGGGCTAAGTAAACAAACACTACACCTCGCCGGCAAATAGCGAAGCGCTTCGTAGCTTGTCAAGATCTGGTCCGAATTCCATAGCCAGCTCAGCCCGTCGGTAGGCTTCTTCTGAATACGCAGAGGCCAGAGCTTTAGCTTCCCGATCTCCCACGTGAGCAATGGTAGTAAACGCTTTCTGCAAACGAAGCATTACTTCTATGGAACCAGCGCCATCGCGCGCAATGGGCCGAAAAGCATCCTCGAAGGCATCGGCCATCTTTATTGCCGGTACTTCAATCCTATCGTAGAGAGCATCCGGAGAGGATGGTTGGGCGTCTTTGTCCAGCCATATGCTAAACAGGCGAACATGGCTCCCGATGATGGCAATGGCGGTACCCGGGTCATTTATACCGGGCGATAGCGCTCGACTTGCGATTTCGCTAAGGGCAATCAGCCCGAATCGGGGGTCATTGTGAAAAGAGCGGGTATTTTCAATCACAAAAGCTTTGTCAAAGGCCGCTTTGTGCTCGTCAGATAATGGTTTTTTTTCGGAATGAAAGTTGAGCAGGGATTTGTCGGGTGAGACAAAAGTACCTGGCAGGGCGCTCAGCGTAACGCGGAGGTCGAGTTCTTCGGCTAACTCCTGTATTTTGTCCATTCGTATGTGCTGCACATAGCCAATGCGACTACTGAAAAGGGCCTGTCCCCGGTCTGCGCGAGCAGAATCGGGTACTCCACCCAGCCTGGGGGTATTGAGCTCCTCCCGGAAAGCACGAACCGTAGCGGCTTCGACCCGGGTGATGGTATGCTCCAGTCTTCCCAGCTTGGATATCCTTTCTACCCACCGCAGGAAAACAAGAATAACCCCCGCAAAAACGAGGATTGTTAGCACAAAGAGCGTAAAGTAACCCGCCTCGCCATAGTAGCCGTTCTTTAATGCGATGGACCCTACGATGCTAAATATGAAAGCTCCAACGAAAGTTGAGAGAGCATTCTGCGAAACATCGTCGGCTACCACGAGCTCAAAGGAGCGGGGCGTGGCAGTGCTGCTAGCCGCCGAAAAAGCTGAAAGCATGGAGCCCACGGCAAAAATAGCAATCACTAGCATGCTCGCCGAAATCGTGGATAGCAGGTCTTCCAACGAGCTTTTATCAATATTTGGTACCAGGTCTGTCAGAAAACTCTGATCAGCCAGGTGGGCTATCAGTGCTCCACCGATGGACAACAGGCAGAATATAAGGGGCCTGAACCACAGTTTTCCGACCAAACGTTTAAAAAAGAAACTTAGATTTTTCTGCATAAGGCTCTGTTGTTGTGTGCCGGTAGGTCTTGGACGAAAATACAGGTAAGTCCGGCTCAATATAGCTAAAACAAAACAACTATATAGGTATGTATTAGTTTGGATTTGATTTAACGTATATGAATCAAAGTTTTGTTGATTTTAGCAGAAGGGCAAGCAGCCAACCTTAATTACGCCCTGAAAGGCTTCCTGCTTCGTTTTTTAAATGAAAAAATACCCCCGCAGGTTATTTTATAATTATAGGGATTTATAGTATAAAAATATTGTGAATTAGTTAGTAGGAAATATATGATTGGATAGCTAATTTAGTCACGAAAAACTACTTGTTTGTCACGTAGTTATCGGCAATATTTTCCATAATTAGATCAATTTTTCCATACTACATTCACTTTAACTCGTCGCAGGATGAAAAAATCTACTGTTTTGCTGTGCTCTTTGCTGATCACCGGGCTGGTAGCTTGTGTGGATCACGCGCCCGAACCAACGCCCACCGGCGTAGCCGCCTGGCGGGAGGGTTCTTTTCTGAATAATTTTGCTACAAGTATAGCCACTGACAAAGATGGGAATGTATACCTAACCGGTAGCTACGAAGACCCCGTCACCTTTGGTTCTACCACGCTAATCCATAGTGGCGGCGATGATATGTTTGTAGTCAAGTATAATAGTAGTGGCGTAGTACAATGGGCCAAGCGAGCTGGTACCCCCAGAGGCGATGCAGGTACAGGAATTGCCGTAGATGCTCAGGGTAATGTGTACGTTACGGGTTATTTCAGTGGCTTTATCGGGTTTGGTACTTTTACTCTTTCAACCGGGAGTAGCCTGGTGAGCGATATTTTTGTTGTAAAATATAATTCCAACGGAGACGTACTTTGGGCCCGGAAAGCGGGTGGAAATGATGTCGATGCCGGCCAGGGAATTGCCGTAGATGGTAGTGGCAATGTATTCATTACCGGCTTTTTCAATGATGTGGCTACGTTTGGGAGCGTTACGCTTACCTCTACCAAAGAAAGTGATATTTTTCTGGCTAAATACAACACGGCGGGTGACCTGCAATGGGCCCAGAAAGCGGGCGGACTCTTTAGTGATGTGGGCCGAAGCGTGGCGGTGGATAAGAACGGCTTCGTACTCCTGACGGGTACTTTTCACACATTGGCAACCATCGGTGGGCAAAGTCTGACCTCGCAGGGAGGAGTGGATGCCTTTTTGGCCAAATTTGATCAAAATGGGGCTTTGCAGTGGTTGCGGCAAGCGGGTGGGGCAATGAATGACGCCGGCAATGGGGTAGCAGTGGATGAAGCAGGCAATGTCAGTTTCACAGGTGCTTTCCAGGGGGTGGCAACTATAGCCGGTTCGACATTGACCAGTAAGGGCGTTTCAGACATATTTGTTGCTACGTTTGATGCCGCCGGTGCGCTCAAATGGGCCAGAGGGATAGGAGGGGTGAATTATGATGATGGGATGAGGATACAGTTTGGAAATACTGGCAATGTATACATGGCAGGGATGTTCAGGGAGTCTGTTACCATTGGATCCCAGACATTTACAACCAATACCGCTTCTGATATACTGCTGGTAAAGTTCAGCCCGGATGGGGCGGTGCTATGGGCTAAGCAGGATGGCGGCCCCAACAACGAAACCGTAAGGGGACTGGCTTTGACCACTATGGGAGACGTGTACGTGGCCGGGCATTTCTTTGTCAGCACTACACTGGCAGGTATACCCCTTGTTTCCGCCGGAAACGAAGATATTTTTGTAGTGAGGTACAAGGAATAAGGCGCTGTAAGGGCTCTTGTGGGTCTCAGTGAAATTTCCGAACTTGCTACCACCGGAAGTCAGAAACCTTACCTCTCACCCCAAACCCTAAGCAACCATGCATCCAATCCTCAGAAACACCCTGGCCGTACTGGCGGGAGTCGTCGTGGGTAGTATTGTCAACATTGGCCTTATTCAACTCGGCCCTGCCCTGATTCCGCCACCGGCAGGCGGCGACGTGTCCAGCATGGAAGGCCTGGCGGCTACCATGCATTTGTTTGAGCCAAAACATTTTGTTTTTCCTTTCCTGGCGCATGCTCTGGGTACCTTTGCCGGGGCATGGACGGCAGCCAGGCTGGCGGCTGGCAAAAGGCTTATGCTTGGCTTACTGATCGGGGTGTTCTTCCTGGCGGGTGGCATTGCCAGCGTGCTGTCGCTGCCTTCGCCAGTGTGGTTTACGGTGCTGGATCTCGGACTAGCCTACATCCCCATGGGGTACCTGGCCGGCAGACTTGCCGAAAAGCTTTCTCTCCAGATGTCCGATGAGTAGTCTACGAGGTTTTCATCATAGCGTTTTTGGGTCAATTATGTTATAAAAGGCCTGTTTTAGAACGATTTCTGCTCAGGTTGGTTATACTAAGGATAAAAAAGTTATTTCTGCCCGGCAGCAATCCTTGCCGTTCCGGGCGGATTTTACCAAAAAAACCAACAACAATGCCCACTGTACTTGACGCTGTAACAACCCGGGAAATTATCATTTCGGATACCAGAGAACTGACCCTGGAAGATGTATTGCCGCTATACGAAGCCAACGAATGGAGCGCTGCCGGAAAGCCCGCCGAACTTCTGAACGGCCTTCGCAACTCCCACTCGCTTTTTACCGCCTGGGAGGGCGATACGCTGGTAGGATTGGGTAATGCCATTTCCGATGGGTACCTGGTAGTGTACTACCCCCACTTTCTGGTGCATCCTGAGTACCAGGGACGGGGTATCGGTATTCGGTTGCTGGAAAAAATGCAGGAAAAGTACGGTCATTTTCACATGCAGGTACTTACCGCCGACGCCGATACGGTAGAGTTTTACAAAAAAATTGGTTTCAAGCGCGCCGGCGAAACCAAGTCGATGTGGATTTACGAAGGAAACGAACACTAATTCTGATTCCATTTGAACCAAAATCAAAGAGGCTGCCCCGAAAGGCAGCCTCTTGCTGTGTATAGTATAGTATACAGGGTTTGGTTGTTCAATTGGGCCGGAATCCTCCGCCGCCTTCTCCGCGCGGACCGCCCCACTCCCGCCGGCGCTCGGGCTCGGGTGCCGGAGCCTTGCCAAAGTTGCGCAGCGTGTAGGTAAAGGTCAGCATGCCGTACTGGGTCAGTACCCGGCTGGTGACGTCTTCCACGTAAGTTTCGGTCACGTTGCGGTTGATACTGTTGTTCTGAGCCAGAATGTCGAATATGGTCAGTTTCAGTTCGCCCCGGTTTTCTTTCATAAATTTCTTGCCCAGGCTGGCATTCCAGAGCGTAAAGTTCTGGTTGAAGCCGGCCCCCAGGCCGCGGTACGACTGGTTGGTTACGTCGGTTTGGAGCACAAAGCCTTTGCCAAAAATCCAGTTGACCCGAGCCGAAGATAACTGTGAAAAGTAGTTGCTGTTGAGCTGAGGCTGCACGCTGTTGCGAACAATGTTGTAATTGCCATTGAAAGAAAGCGTAAAATCTACCTTGGGGCTAATGTTGCTGCTCAACACAATCCCCTGGCTCAGGGCGTAGTTGGTCGAGGTATTGAGCCGCTGGTTGATCAGGCCCGGCAATTGGGTCAGGTTGACGCCGCTGTTCAGGTTGAGGTTTAATTTCAGGGCTTTGATGGGCGAGCCGTAGTTGGCAAATGTCCGTACCGACCAGTTGCCATCGAGGTTGACGGGCGTCGTCAGCTGCGCGCCGCGTTCCAGCACAATGCCGTTGGGCAGGGTAGTGGGCTGCTGAGCCACGAAAGTAGAGTTGGTAATGCTGTTGGCGGTATAGTTGACCGAGCTGTATATAAAGAAGTTACGGCCCAGCTTGGAGTCGGAGGCAGAGTACCGCAGGCTTGCTCTGTGAGCGTACTCCTGTTTCAGATTAGGATTACCGGCCGTCAGGAAGAGTGGGTTGCTATTATTGACCACATTCTGCAACTGCGTGATGGAGGGCTCGTTGGTGGATGTACGGTAAAACAGCCGCAGGTTTTTACCCTCCGACGGGCGGAACATCAGGAAGGCATTGGGCAGCAGGTTGGTAAAGGCCTGGTCTACCTCATTGACCCGCGGAAACAACTGCTGACTGTACAGCCCGGCCCGCTGGAAGTCTACGCCTACCGAGCCGGTGAGGGTTTTCTTGCTTCCCCGCAGCGACACCCCGGCGCGTTGCGTGAGGTACTGGTTGTCGAAGGTATTGGAGAGTATCGTATCCAGGCGGGCGTATTGCAGCTCGCTGTTGACGTAGTGGTAGGTTTCGTTTTTGGAATTGCTGTTACTCAGCGATACGTTGTAGTTCAGCTGCATCTGAATCGTCTTCGTCAGGGGCTCGGTGTAATTGAGGCTGGCACCTAACCGGATATTATCCGAGTAGGTATCCGACTGCTGATCGATGGTGTCGTTGGGTACGCGGCCCGTGGTATAAAACTCATTGAGCGCATACAGGGTACCGTTACCGTTGCGGTTGCTAAAATTGGACGACAGGTTGGCCGACAGCGTGCGGCCTTGTTTGGCAAAACGGTGCCGCCACAGCAGCGAGCTGTTGGAGCTGATGGCCGTGGTTTCGTTGAACTGCGTGTTATTGGTCCGGTTCAGCAGCGTGCCGCTCGCCAGAGTGGTAGCGCCCACGCGCAGGGTATTGGAGGTGTTGTTTTGCCAGCTAACGCCGGGCGTAAAAATGATGGAGTTGTTTTTGTTGAGGGTATACTCCATACGGAAGTTGACCCGGTGGTTGAGGTTGGTGTTTCCGTAGGTGTTTTGCTCGCCGTAGAACTGATTGCCCGTTCCGCCGCTCAGGAAAG
>CATMVR010000127.1 GCA_950075905.1 uncultured Persicitalea sp.
AAAGCCGAGGCCCTGGGCCGGATTACGACCCATACTGCCTACCACGCCGGGCAAATGGCTTTGGCTCTAAAATATGTTACGCGTTAATCCGAAAATTCCCGCTTGAAAATGACCATGCAATCGACAAAACAACTATCCTTCCTCGACCGCTACCTAACCCTCTGGATATTCCTCGCGATGGCCGTGGGCGTAGGTATCGGGTACTTTTTTCCGAACACCGAAGGGGTGATCAATAGCTTCAACTTCGGCAATGGGGAGCGCCAGTCAGTCAATGTTCCCCTCGCCATCGGGCTCATCCTGATGATGTACCCGCCGCTGGCCAAGGTACAGTACAGTGAACTACCCAAAGTATTCCGCAATACCAGAATATTGGGATTGTCTCTTTTCCAGAACTGGATCATCGGCCCGCTGCTTATGTTTGGCTTGGCGGTAATTTTCCTGCCAGATAAACCCGAGTACATGACCGGCCTGATCCTGATCGGGATTGCCCGCTGCATCGCGATGGTCATCGTCTGGAACGACCTCGCCAACGGCGACCGCCTCTACGCCGCCGGGCTGGTGGCCTTCAACAGCATTTTCCAGGTACTATTTTATTCGGTTTACGCCTGGCTTTTCATTACGGTACTGCCCCCGCTCTTTGGTCTGACGGGCTATGAGGTCGACATCACCATTGCCGAAGTAGCCGAAAGCGTGTTTATTTACCTGGGGGTACCTTTTCTGCTGGGGATTATTTCCCGCTACAGCCTCACGGCGCTCAAAGGCCGCGACTGGTACGAGCAGGTGTACCTGCCCCGGATAAGCCCGATCACGCTCATCGCGCTGCTCTTTACGATCGTGGTCATGTTTAGTCTTAAAGGGCAGACGATCGTGCAGATTCCTTTTGATGTGTTGCGGATTGCGGTACCGCTTACCTTTTACTTTGTCATTATGTTCTTTTCGGCTTTTTATCTTTCCAAAAAAGCGGGCGCCGACTACGGCAAATCTACCTCACTAGCCTTTACGGCGGCCGGCAACAATTTCGAGCTGGGTATCGCGGTAGCTATTGCCGTGTTTGGGGTTAATTCCGGAGCCGCGTTCGCGGCGGTAGTGGGGCCGCTCATCGAGGTACCCGTCCTGATTTTGATGGTCAATTTTGCCTTAAAGCAGCAGAAAAAACAACAAAGTACCTCCGAAAAGGTACCCGCTTAATTTTTTCATCCTTTACTTATAAAACTTAAACTCATACACTCATTAACTCATACACTCCCCATGTACCCTGCAATTCAAAGCTACCTCACTACCCTTGACTACAACCGCATCCCGGCCGAACGCCGTGCGTTGCTGGATAAACTCACCGAGTATATTACAGGAAAAATCGGGCAGAAAGAACCCGTACAACTGACTTTTATCTGCACCCACAATTCCCGCCGCAGCCACCTGGGGCAGGTGTGGGCGCAGGTAGCGGCGGTTCACTTTGGGGTTGCGGGCGTCGATACCTTTTCGGGTGGTACGGAGGCTACGGCCTGTAATCCCCGGACTATTGCGACTTTGGAACGGGCCGGGCTACAAATAGCCAAAACTACCGAAGGCGAAAACCCGGTGTACGAGCTCCGGTTTGATGAGGCCCATCCGCCGGTTATCGCCTTCTCGAAAGTATACGACCAAAGTCCCAATCCGACCGAAGGCTTTGCGGCCATCATGACGTGCAGCCACGCCGAAGAGAACTGCCCGTTTATTCCGGGAGCCGAAAAACGGTTTGCTATTACCTATATCGATCCCAAGGAAGCCGACGATAGCCCAGCCGAAGCCGCGACCTACGACGCCCGTTGCCGGCAGATTGCGGAGGAGATGCTTTACGTTTTTTCGAAGGTATAGCCGATACGGGCGCGCTACCAGAAACCTCCTGATTTGTCGGGAGGTTTTTGTATTTTTGTATAAATGAAAATCCTGCCTGATGCTCCACAAAACCCGAGGCATTGCCCTGAGCTATATCCGCTACCGCGAATCATCTATTATTGCGAAAGTGTATACCGAAACCTTCGGGATTCAAAGCTATATCGTGAACAGTGTCAGGAGCAGCCGCTCCAAATCCAACCGCATCGCACTTTTTCAGCCCCTGACGCTGCTGGATCTGGTGGTATACCACAAAAATAAGTCCGATACCCTGCACCGGATTTCCGAAATTAAATGCCGGATTCCGTTTCATAGCCTGCCCTTTGAAATCATTAAATCCAGCCTGTCGCTCTTTCTAACCGAGATACTGATCAAAAGCCTGCGGGAGGAAGAAGAAAATATCCCGCTGTTTAACTTTCTGGAAGAGGCTGTGCTTTATCTGGATAATGCCGAAAAAGGCTACGAGAACTTTCATTTGCACGTACTGGCCCAACTGGCACTGTACCTGGGCTTCGGCATGGAAACCGCCGCCGACCTGGTCAATGAGCTTAGGGAAAACCACTACCCACTTGTGCCCGACGCCCGGCAGAAAGAAGCGCTGCAAACATGGCTTTCGGCTCCTTTTGGTACCCCGGTACTCCTGGACAGAGCCCGAAGGCTATCCCTGCTCGAAATGCTGGTGTTCTTTTACAAAATTCACCTCGACTCACTTGGAGAAATCAAATCGCTGGAAGTACTGCACGAGGTACTCAACTAGCCGGGGTGTTGGCAGAAGGCTACCAGCAACCTATAAGGATTACCGTTCTTTTCTAACCACTTGATAGGATCTGTTACAAATTTTTCGACAAAGCGGTTAAATTTGGTACAATTGTTGACTTTGATCTACTTTAAGTACCTCTTTATTTTCTGATTATGAGAAAGATATTCTACTTCCTCTTGCTCTTGTGGACTATTACGAGCTGTTCCGAAACGGGAGAAATTACGCCGACTACCCCACCCGAGGCCAATATAGCATCCAACTACGAAGCTGATTTTTTGCAGGACTGGTTTAAGCTGGAATGCCGGCTTGTCAAAACCACGCCGGGCTTTCTGCCTCCTCAGGCAGCGCGGGCTTTTGGTTATACGGGCATTACTGCTTATGAGGCCGTTTATCGGGGTATTCCGGGCGCACATTCTCTGGCTGGTCAGATTACCGGCCTCAGCCCCGCTCAGATGCCACAGGCGGATGCTCTGAGTATTCAGTACCACTGGGGCCTGGTGGCCAATGCCGCCGTAGCCGAGATCATGCGTATGATGTTTGGAAAAAACCTGACCGATGCCAATCGCACGCTCATTGATCAGAAAGAGCAGGATTATCGCACACAGTTGAGCCAGAATGCGGCTGGCAAAGCCGTAGCCGACCTCTCTGAGAAGCTGGGGAAAGACATTGCCCTGGCCATTTATGAATTTTCCAAAACCGACGGAGGCCACGAGTCTTATCTGAACCCTTTTTCAAGACCATACACCCCTCCCACGGGAGTGGATCAGTGGGTACCCACTGATGCCACCAACCAGACCCCCCTGAGTCCGCACTGGAAGAACTGCCGGCCCATGCTGACTTCCAACATGGCTTTTGCGGTTCCGCCCCGGCCTATTCCTTTTTCGACCGATCCGCAGTCAGATTTTTACAAAGCCGCCGAGCATGTGTATCAGGTAGTCAAAAACAGTTCGGCCGAGCAACAGGAGATTGCCCGTTTCTGGGCCGATGATCCCTTCGCCACCTGTACCCCCACCGGCCATACCTTTAACATCCTGACCCAGCTACTGGAAGAAACCAACGCCACGCTGGAAAAATCGGCCGTAGCTTATGCCATGCTGGGTGTGGCAGAAAACGATGCCTTCATCACCTGCTGGAAAATCAAGTACGACTTCAACCTGATCCGCCCGGTTTCCTATATTCAGAAGTACATCGACCCATCCTTCAAAACCGTCATCGGTACCCCGCCCTTCCCGGCCTACACCTCCGGGCACGCCACCGAAGCCGCCGTGGGTGAGCGCATTTTTATCAAACTCTTCACCAACGGTGATGGCAAGTACCCCTTCACAGACCGATCGCAGGTGCAGCATGGTTTTTCGGTACGTAAGTTCGACAGTTTCCAGCAGGCGGCCGAAGAGTGCGCCAACTCACGTCTATACGGAGGAATCCACTACGATATGGACAATCAGCGGGGTTTGCAGATGGGTAGGGCCATTGGCGATAATATCCTCAAATCGATAAACTGGCCTACGAACATCAAATAAAAGGGGTATAAAGATCACCATCCATGCAGAAAAAGTTGCTTCTAAGCTTCGCCCTGCTTCCTCTATGGCTAGGGGGCTGTCAGGAAAATTCTATTCATGAAGAGGATGTAAAGCTGATGGCCCGGCTACAATGCGAAGCCCGCCAACTGAAAGAAGAGCGGTTTGACATAGCCAACAAGATGCGCTTTCGCGGGGATTCGCTGATGAAGCTGAATATATCCCTGACGGCAACCCAAAGACAGCAGGAAGACTCTATAAAACAAGCCCTTACGCTTCGAACCGGGGAAGTGGCCGTTCGGCTCATGCGTACCATGGACAGCCTTTTTGATGTCCACTATCAAACCGCAGAGTTAAGGCAGCAGTTTGATGCGGCCGTGGAGAAAAAACTGGGGGAGGTTTGCCAATAACGGATAATTCAGCCTGACGAAGGATTTTTGGACGTTAATTGTGTAATTTGGTGGAACAGTTTTTGAACAAAAAAATTCTTACCACTGCCTTAATCCTTTCACTATGAAAAAATACATACTATTTACCCTGGCACTGTGCCTGATCGGCATGGGCAGTCAGGCACAATCCATCAAAGGAGCCTGGAAAGCCCAGCAACCCAACAACAGTACCGCCGTCATGATTGTAGCCGACGACTACCTGATGATTGCGTCGTACGGTCTGCTCAACAAGTACTTTGACCGCACCGAGGGGGGCACTTTCTCCCTCAAAGATGGCAAAATGATTTACACTACCGAGTTCAATACCACCGATACGGCCGCTATTAACAAGTCCGTAGAATATTCCATTGAGCGCAATGGGAGTGTCCTTACCATGCATAACGATGACCAGCATTTTATCTGGTCGCTGGTTGACGATGCCAGCAATGTACCTATGGCCGGTACCTGGCATATTACCGGGCGCGCCGGACAGAACGGTGAAATGGCAAGTATTCATCAGCGGGGTACCCGCAAGACATTGAAAATACTATCAGGTACCCGCTTTCAGTGGGCGGCCATTGATCCGGCCGTGAAAGGATTCTACGGAACGGGCGGAGGTACCTACGACATCAAAGACGGGATTTATACCGAACACATTGAGTTTTTCTCACGGGATAATAATCGGGTGGGAGCAGACCTATCCTTCAATTGGGCGCTGAAAGACGGCAAGTGGGACCACTCCGGTAAAAGCAGTAAAGGTGATCCCATTCACGAGGTATGGGAAAAGATAGACAGCAAGAAATAGTTCACAACCGCTTATTTTTCAAACAGCTAACCCGGACTTCTCTCCGGGTTTTTTTGTACCCTATTGCTAACCTTACTTATTTAGAACAATTCAAAATAAAGCTTGTTTCTTCTTGCTATCTCCGCAAAGAGACAGTAAGTTTGCAACGTAATTTATAATTAGTCTAATTATTATTGATTTCTATATGAAAAATTGTACTTACCTACTGTCGCTGGTGGCCCTGGGGCTACTAATCGGTTTTTCGCAGTTTGCTAAGGCACAGAGCGCCTTCGGAAGCATCAAGGGAGTTGTCAAATCTACCGAAGGCCAACCTTTGACATCAGTCTCTATTGCCTTGAAAAATAGTGATAAAGGTACCATCACCACCCAGGATGGAGACTTTGAAATAAACGGCCTGGAAGCGGGAAACTATACCTTAGCTATTTCGGCCGTAGGATTCGGCAAAATGGAAAAGACGGTACGCGTGGCGGCTGGACAGACTCGCCAGGTAAATATTCTACTCAATCCGGTTGTTGGTCAGCTTGACGAAGTGGTGGTTACGGCGAGCCGGCGGCCCGAAAGCGTCAGCGAGGTACCCTCGGCCATGACCATCGTGAGCCGCCGGCAGATTCAGGAGCAGATAGCCATGAACGCCGACATTACCAACGTACTACAGTATACCGTTCCGGGCCTGGGCATTTCTACCGGCCGCACCTCCAACACCGGCCAAACCCTGCGGGGCCGTCAGGTACTGGTACTCGTAGACGGCATACCGCAATCGACGCCCCTCCGCAACGGCGGCCGCGACCTGCGTACCATTGACCCTTCAGCCATCGAGCGCATCGAGGTTATCAAGGGCGCTACCTCCATCTACGGCAACGGGGCCGATGGCGGTATTATCAACTACATTACCAAACGCCCGGAGGGCAATCAGGCTTTTTCGGGGCAGACCTGGGCCGGCCTCACCAGCGGCCTCACCAGCAATAACCAGGAGACACTGGGCTACCGGCTGAGCCAGCAGTTTTCGGGCCGGACAGACAAGGTAGATTACGTTTTCAACGGTACCTACGAGCGCACGGGCCTCATCCGGGATGCCAGTGGGGTAGCGGTTTCGCCTTTTTACAACGTTGGAAAAATGAACAACTACAACCTGCTTGGTAAGGTAGGCTACACCATTTCCGGCAAGCAGCGGGTAGAGGCTATGTACAACTACTTTGCCGCCAAATCGGACCTGGACTATGTGGAGCAGGTAGGGAAGTACGGTCAAACGCCCACCATCGGCATACCAGCCGCCGACGTGGTGCCGGGTACCCCACAGGGCACACCTTACAACCACAACGCGACCCTGCGGTACACCCATGACCGCCTCGTAGGCGGTACCGGCCTGGAACTGGTACTCTACGCCCAGAGCTTCCGGACCGTATACGGCTTCGAAGCGCAATATTTCGAAAATGGCGGGCAGTCAAACATTGTGTCGGATAAAAAAGGCATCCGACTAAATCTGAATACCCCCTTTTCGCTGACTAAAAACATACAGGGCGAACTGCTTTACGGAATGGACCTGCTCAATGATCAGACCGCCCAAAAATTGCAGGATGGCCGCTTCTGGACCCCCAACATGAATATGACCAACCTGGCTCCCTACGGGCAGGTGAAGCTGGACCTTTTTGATGGTCTGATTCTGAAAGCCGGTGCCCGTTTTGAGAATATTCAGGTGGGTGTTTCTGATTTTACTACCCTTAAAACTTATAACAACGCTACCAAAAAATACAACGGGGGTATCTTTGTCGCCGGAGGAGATATCAACTACAATGCCTTTGTGGGTAATGTGGGTCTACGCTATTCCAAATTTGATGCCTTCCAGCCTTTTGTGAGCTTCTCGCAGTCGTTCTCCATCAACGAGCTGGGCCGCATACTACGTACCGCCCAAACCAGTATCATTGCCGACCTAAAAACCGAGCCCGTGATTGTAAACAACTACGAAGCCGGTATATCGGGTACCGTGGCCAACGTGGTACGTTACGACCTGGCCGCCTACGAAAGTGTTTCTGAACTGGGAGCATCGTACCGGCAGCAGGCGAGTGGAGTTTTTGAGATAGTCCGGGCACCGGAGCGCATCCGCGGCTTTGAGGCGTCGGTGGATATATCGCCCACCCGCTACCTGACCATAGGAGGTACCTATACCTACCTGGAAGGCAAAACCGACAGCGACAACGACGGCAGCTACGATGCCTACCTGGGCGGCGACCGCATCATGCCTTCCAAAACCACCATCTACGTGCGCATTCAGCCCGTTCCGGCCCTGTCGCTCAACCTGAACACGCTGATTTCCGGTAGCCGGGAGCGTTTCGCCCCCAACGCCAACGGGCTGTACTCCTACGGGCGCGGTCCGGTGGAGAGCTTTACGTTGCTCAATTTCAATGGCTCGTATGCCATCAACCCCAAAACGAGCGTATCGCTGGGCGTAGAAAACCTTCTTAATACCGATTACTTCCCCACTATCTCACAATGGGCTTCCCGCGATGCAGACTACATCAAAGGGGCTGGAAGAAGAGGTATGCTCACTGTATCCTACAAATTCTGATGAATCGTATCAAGCAACTGGTAGCCCCCGTACACCTCTGGCTCGGGCTCGGATCGGGACTCATCCTCGTCATTGTAGCCATCACGGGCTGTATCTGGGCTTTTGAGGAAGAAATCCGCTATGTTACACAGCGCGAAACGCTGTACGTAACGCCGGTACCCGGCGCGTCCCGGGCTTCCGTCGAGGCCGTGACGGAGGCTATCAGTCAGCTTGAACCGAAGATAAAAATAAATCAGATCCGGCTTTTCGGCGAGCCCGGAAAAGCCATCAATGTCTACTCCAAAGACAAGCAACTGATCACGCTGAACCCGTACACGGCCGAAATAATCGCCGTACGTAGTACCGAAAACGACCCCATGCTCACCATTCTGAGCCTGCACCGGACGCTGCTGCTGGGTGATATTGGTAAGAAAATAATCTACTGGAATACCTGGGTATTTATCGTGATGCTGGTGAGTGGACTGATTCTGTGGGTACCCCGCAAAATCAACCAATGGCGCAAGTACTTTACGGTCCGGAACTGCGGCAACCGCAAGGTGTACAACTACAAGCTGCACTCGGTAGGAGGGATGTACTTTGCACCTCTGCTGCTGCTGACGGCTGTTACCGGCCTGAGCATCGCGACCCATTCTTCCACCAAAGACACCACTCAATCGGTAGTTCGCCCCGTGACCCACCCGGAGCGCCTGGCCGACGTGGCCCTGGGTAGTGTGTGGAAAGGCGAACCCTTCGAGAGCATCCGGGTGATTCCGGCCAAAGACAGCACCGACCTGCTACGCGTGACGATCCGCTACGCTACCAGCAATTTCCGCAAGGAAAGTTCGTTTGGATTTGACCAGTATTCCGGTGCGTTGCTGGTGGCAAAACGCCATGCCGAGCAGTCGGGCTGGGAGAAGTTCTGGAAATCGGATTTTGAAATACATACCGGCCGAATTTGGGGCTTACCCGGCAAGATTCTGGCCTTTTTTACTGGTTTGGCGGCCCTGATGCTTCCTGTGACGGGCTTTTTGCTTTGGTACTGGAAACGCCGTGCGCCCAAGGCCGCTACACGCAAAAAAACCGGAAAGCCAATCCGGATAGAGTCAGTAGTTCAGGAATAAAAACCCGTTTAACCCAAAAAGCTATGGTAACCGACGTGAGTAAGAACGAGCCCTGGGTGGTTTCGATAGGGCAACAAGATTGCTGCGTGCTGAAAAAATGCTGCAAAGCCTACAAGAAAAAGGGAAAATACTGTAAGAAATGCCCTAAGCGGGATGATTGAAGGGAGTACCTCCCCTATATCTTCCGCTTCAACTCAAAGTGCTGCCCCAGATATACCCGACGTACCTGCTCGTCGGCGGCGAGTTCTTCGGCGGTACCCTGTTTCAGAATTTTTCCTTCAAAGAGCAAATACGCCCGGTCGGTAATCGAAAGGGTTTCGTTCACGTTGTGGTCGGTGATCAGGATGCCGATGTTACGGTGTTTGAGCTTGGCTACAATGGTCTGAATATCTTCTACGGCAATGGGATCCACACCCGCAAAAGGCTCGTCCAGCAGGATAAACTTGGGGTCAACTGCCAAGGCACGGGCAATTTCGGTGCGGCGGCGTTCGCCTCCCGACAGTACCATGCCTTTGCTTTTACGCACGTGGTCGAGGCT
>CATMVR010000128.1 GCA_950075905.1 uncultured Persicitalea sp.
CAGGAGAAAGCGGAGATTAACCAAGCGGTCGAAGCGGTCATGGGTGAAGACTCATACTTCGATGTTGAGGATCGCACCCTGACGCAAGTTCGCGGGCACCTCCCGGCACCGGCCGTCATGGGTGATGAAACCACCCTGGCCTCTCTGCTGGCTCCGTGGTGTCGCGGTGGTGAATACGGCTGGTTGTTCGACAACGACCATGACGACCTGAGCATGGAAGGCAAGGACATTGTGGGCTTCGACATTACCGACTTTCTGGTAGAGAAGGGCGAGCTCGAAAAAGGCGATGTGTTTATCAATACCCTCAGTATGCCCATCTCACGTCACCGCAAGACCAACGCTTTGAAGCTGAGCGTAGTAGAGTAAGGTCTGTACGGCGCGCAATAGAGTTAGCCACAGGCAGCCTGTTTGAGTTACAGGCTGCCTTTCTTATGGAATATTTATCCTGGCTAGCTCTGTTTATCGGGTATCATGTACCTTATCTGCCCATAATCTATTTGCAAACCATACCAGCCGCTGCTGCACGCAAATTTGGGCAGGCTTGTAGTAGAAGCACCCACCTGTTCGTTTTTTAGAAAGAACCACTTTTTTTCGAACCGGAGAAAAGGTACTTTGCCCGTTGTTCAACCGCAGGGCGAAAGACTTCATGAATTCCGTTCAGAACTATGTCAGACACTGTCATTCGGGTAGAAAACCTTTCCAAACTATACCAACTCGGCGAAATCTCGACGGGCACGCTCAGCCGTGACCTGCACCGGTGGTGGGCACAGGTGCGGGGAAAGGATGACCCCTTTCGGAAAATAGGACAAGCCAACGACCGGAGTGTGAAAGGAACAAGCGATTTTGTGTGGGCTTTGCAGGATATAAACTTTGACGTAAAGCAGGGCGAGATTCTGGGCATCATTGGCCGCAACGGCGCGGGCAAATCTACCCTGCTCAAACTGTTGTCGCGCGTGACCAAACCCACCACCGGGCGCATTCGGGTCAAAGGCCGGATGGCCTCCCTCCTCGAAGTAGGCACGGGCTTCCACCCCGAGCTGACCGGCCGGGAAAACATCTTTCTGAACGGGGCCATTCTGGGCATGCGTAAAGCTGAAATCCAGGCCAAACTCGATGAAATTGTGGATTTTGCCGGCGTGGAGCGCTACCTCGATACCCCCGTGAAGCGGTACTCATCGGGCATGTACGTACGCCTGGCCTTTGCCGTGGCCGCCCACTTAGAGCCCGAAATCCTGGTTATCGACGAAGTACTAGCCGTGGGCGATGCCGAGTTTCAGAAAAAATGCCTGGGCAAGATGAAGGATGTGAGCGAAAAGGATGGCCGGACGGTGCTGTTTGTGAGTCACGACCTTAGCGCTATATCTAGTCTTACTAATATGTCCCTTTTGATGAATAATGGAAAGCTGAAATACCAGGGACCTACCTCAAAAACGATTGCTAACTACCTATCTAACCATATCGGTAAGGAGTATGTATATGCGGCCTTCCCTAATCCAAGCAAGCCTTCCGTTACGGGGGTGGAAGTAAAAACCAGCCTGCCCGGTAATCATCATGCCTGCCTTGAACCAATGCGGATTATTTTTAAGCTCCACACCCCTTTTCCCTTACGTGGAGCCTGCCTATCATTTCAGATTCTTAATTTCAAGCAACAGCCAATTAATCACCTATGGGTGTTTGATTCAGAAATACCCATGTGCCGCGAAGCTGGAATTTACCAGCTGTCTTGCAGAATTCCCAAGTTACGCACATATATGGGAGAGTATACAGTAAAAGTATATTTTACAGGTCCCCCGGGAGGGGAGGTGTATGACATTGTTGAAAATATTTGCCCATTTACAGTTGAAGTCCTGGATTTAAGTCGTGAGTATGCATGGCAGGAAGAAACCTGTACATATCTAGAAGATTTCTCATGGGAAATAGACAAAATATAGCGTATGAAGAATTGGTTTAGTTTAATGAAAAAAGATGTGCATAAGGACAAAGAGGTTCCTTCCAACGATCCATGGCGTCTGGCTGATCTTACTGCCTTTGAAAAGTCAGTCTTGGAAAGAGTAGAACAGTTTACCATGACAGGCCCAGAAAGGATCATAAGCCTGATCAGAGCAACGGAATACGTGGTTAAAAGTGGTATTGAGGGAGATTTTGTGGAATGTGGTGTCTGGAAAGGAGGGAGTGCCATGGCTATGGCATGCGCCTTGCAAAACCAAGGAGTTGATAACCGGCGCATTTTTTTATACGACACGTTTGAAGGCATGAGCCAACCCACTTCTAAGGATCGTTCCCTGGATGGAATTTCTGCCGAGATACTACTGAAAAAGAGCCACAAAGGAGATGCTCGAAGTGTATGGTGTTATTCTACTCTGGAAGATGTCAAATCAAATATGAGTTCTACCAGCTATCCCGAAGAAAATATCCATTATGTGATGGGCAAAGTGGAAGAAACCATTCCTAACCATGTAGTACCGGAAAAAATAGCTTTGCTACGTCTGGATACTGACTGGTATGAATCTACCAAACATGAACTTGAGCATTTATTTCCCAGGCTTCAGAAAGGGGGGGTACTGATTATAGATGATTATGGTCACTGGGAAGGATGCCGTAAGGCAGTAGATGAATACTTACATACGCATAATATACAGCTTTTTCTGAACAGGATAGATTACACTTGTCGTCTGGCTATAAAAATGTAACGGTCAAATTTCTTTCTATGGTTGTCAATTCTCTTGATGAATTTATTTCGCCCTCGTTACGTCACCACTACGGGCTGTACATAATCCGTAAACTCCTGCTTCAAAACATTACTGCTATTCTGCCTAATTTCAAAGGTACTCTGATAGATGTAGGCTGTGGACGCATGCCCTATCGGGCTTATATTATGGAACGTGCAGGAGTTAAGAAATATATTGGTGTAGACTGGCCCGGTAGCCCTTACCATATTGCTACCCCGCCTGATGTATATTGGGATGGCAAAGAATTGCCATTTGAAGAAAATTTTGCGGATACATGTATAGCTACTGAGGTTTTTGAGCATTTACCAAATGCAACAGAGGTAGCAAGAGAAATAAATCGTATTCTGAAACCTGGTGGAATACTATTTATTACCGTTCCTTTCTTTTGGCCTTTCCATGAAGTACCTTTTGATGAATATCGATATACTCCATTCTCTCTGAAGCGTATTTTACAGGAAGCAGGCTTTTCAAAAGATAAAATATTTGTGGGTGCCACTGGTGGGTGGCTCGCTACACTTGCACAAGTCATTACTCAGGTTGTCTCAATAGAAGTACGCTCACCTAGAACGAAAAAATATTTAAAATTATTAAGTAAGCCTTTGATTAGATGGTTGTTAAAAAATGACCAGCCTCCCTCAGAATTCACAAATCATACAATGGCTTTGAGTTTGTATGTCATCGCCTATAAATAATATAGCTTTTTGGGTTCATTTAATCGCTTATCTGTCATCATTGCTTTTCCTTCCAAATCACAGGGAGGGTGCGAAGAATATGCTCTGACGCTGGCCAGATCCATTGATCAGCAAGGCTTTGGGGTGCATGCGCTTTTCCCTCTGTCCAAAGGTACCCAATCGTTAAGGGAATCATTCTCTGCTTTTGAACTATCATATACACCACTCATACTTCGCTACTGGCTCCCTGGACGATTTCGTCGTGTGCGGTTTGCGTGGGACATTTTCATGATTGTTTTATGTATTTTAAAAAAAAATCCTCGTTCGGTTCATATAAGTCTTCCGTGGCCTGATACAGCCACCGAGTTGCTCTTGGCTTGTGCACTTCTACGGGTAAGGACTGTTGTTACTTTTCAATTAGTTGGGGAAAAATTCACACTATCACCAAAGCTCAGGAGATGGTATTTGTGGGCACGGAGCCGAAATCAGGAATGGGTTGCTGTTTCTGAAAACAATCGTATTATACTAAGCAATGTTTTTGGCATATCTATTCAAGAGATACATTTAGTTTACAATGGCGTTACATTGCCTAAACCTACAATAACGTCCAGTCAGATTAGTGAAATAACTGGCTATACTCCGTTTATCCTCACGGTAGGGCGCCTTTCCTACCAAAAAGGCTTTGATGTTCTTCTTAGGGCCTTTGCCAATATCCAACCTATGTTTTCTTCTATTAAGCTTGTTATAGTAGGGGATGGGGAATTGCTGGAAGAATTGGTTCGTCAGGCCATACAGTTAAATCTAGCAGATCGCGTAGTGTTTACCGGCAAAAGACTTGATGTACCCAATTGGTTGTATAATGCAAAGCTCTTTGTTTTGCCGAGCCGTTCTGAAGGGCAGTCATTTGCCTTGCTGGAAGCCATGGCAGCGGGAGTTCCGATTGTTGCCTCCAGTGCCAGTAGCATACCTGATGTGGTAGTCCACGAAAAAGAAGGTATTATCTTTGAGAAAGACAATGTTTTGGATTTAACTCAGAAGCTCATCTGGGCGCTTATGCACATGAATGAAATGAACATATTGGCTGCAAATGCAAAGGAAAAAGCGGGCCAGTTCTCTCGTGAGGCCATGTTACGTCAAACTTTACAGCTGCTTGGCATTACATTTCACAATGAACCTGACCCACGGCCATGAACGTGCTTCTTCTCCGAGACCGCTTCCCGCACATGGGCCAGTACAGTGGGTATGACCAATTGAGTGAAGCATTGGGCAGTCTCAGCCAAACAACTATTTCATCTGTGTGGCGAAAAAGAGAGCGCCCTGTACGTGGAGTCGGGCGATTGATGCGATTTTTAAGAAAACACATACAGGGTACCCCTTTTTATAAAGTTCAAGGGTTTCAACTGGAGCTACTAGTTGCCTGGAAAGTAATAAGAAAGCGAAGTGATATAGTCCATGTTTTATATCTTGAAGACACTTTGGGAGTGTTGCCCTATTTTCGAAAAAAGTTTTTCCCAGATGTAAAGCTAGTGGCAACGGCTCACCAGCCCCCTTCCTGGTGGAAAGTAAATCGTTTAGCTCCTTACTGGCTTGACCAACTTGATGCTCTCATCGTCCTTGATTCTGTATCAAAAAACTTCTTTACGCACTATGTTGATCCTGATAAAATCCATATAATACCACATGGAGTGGCTGTTGATTTCTTTACTCCTCCTGCTAATCAAAATACCTCCAGCAGGTGTCTGTACGTGGGGCAATGGCTACGGGACCTGGCTTTCTTTGAAGAAGTTGTACGCCGAGTTTCTGAAAAGACAGATACAATTAGCTTTGATTTGGTGTTTAAACCGCAGGTACATGACGCAACTAACCCCCTGCTCATAAAGTTAGCTCAGTATCCAGGTGTTACCTTTCAACCAACACTGACTGACGTTCAGCTAGCTAACCTGTACCGGGAGTCTGCTTTGCTTACCCTGCCATTGCTTGATAGTTCGGCGAATAATGCCCTTCTGGAGGCTATGGCAAGTGGTTTGCCAATATTATCTACTGACGTGGGAGGAGTAAAGGAATATATACCCGTTGCCGGAGCCATTACATTTCAGAATAATGAGCCAGATCTGTTTGCCGAAGCTATCCTGGATTTGATTGCTCAACCTTCAAAACGAAGAAAGATGGGAAAGGCACTTCGCCAAAAGGCTGAGGAAGAATATACCTGGCCAAAGGTAGCGGCACAAGTGGAGCAACTATATAGAAAACTTACCGAAAAGGCTCTATGAACATACTACTTGTCATACCCTCTCTGGCACTTGGCGGTGCAGAAGTATTTGTTGTAAGGTTGGCGAATTGTCTATCAAAAAGAGGTAATAACGTTTTTTTGCTGGATATTAATCCTGATCGTAGATCACCGTTGCTGACAGCCCGAATCGCACCAGAAGTCAATCTGATACATTTTGATAAATCGATTTCTTTCATACAAAAGTTAATATGGAAGATCATATTCACTATTTCTCGCTTCACCAATAAGCTTTTATTTAAGTCTATTCAACTACGCAAAAGACAAGATGCAAAGAAGCTGTCAAGGCTTATAGAAAGTCTTGTACAGCAATATAAAATTCAGGTAGTGAACTCACACTTAGCATCAGCGGATTGGATGGTAACACACTATTTTGCCACCCATACACGAAATCAGAAGTTCATAATATCCATGCATGGATGCTATAATCAGGATGATGTATATACGAACCCTGGCAAAAAGCAACTACACCGTGATATGCAACGGGGGCTAGAGTTAGCTGATCATATAGTACTTTTAACAAAAAAGAATGCACTCCCATTAAAGGGCTTACAACTTAGAAATAAACCAGTGTATATACCATTAGGTTTTGAGGCCCCTGCTGGCTGGGCAACCAACACGGAAATCCAAGCTCCGGCATATTCGATTACCTTCGGATTAGTATCCAGAGCCGTAGCACGTAAAGGATGGGAGGAGGCAATATCTGCTACCCAAAAACTACAAAAGGGGGGGATTAACTGTCGGTTGATTCTGGTAGGTGGGAGCGAGTATCAACAAAAGCTCCAGCAACAATTCGATCATCTTCCTTACATTCAATTTGTAGGAGCTGCCTCACAGGTACTCGGCTACGTAAGCCAATTTGACGTCGGACTTTTTCCATCCTGCATTGAATCCGAAAGTTTTCCGAATACAGTAATTGAATACCTGGCTTGCGGCAAACCTGTGATTGGAACTGATATTGGGGAAGTAAAGAATATGATAAGCACGCCCGAAGGAGAATACGCGGGGAGACTTTTGGATTATGACTCAGCTGGAATTTCGATAAAGCAGTTGGTCAACTTTATGCGAGAGTATGGACAAGATAAAGGAATGCTATCTGAACATAGTAGGCTGGCGAAAATTGCTTTTAAAAAATTTGATATGATTAAATGCGTAGAAGCTTACGAAGCAGTTTATCGATGAAGGAAAGGAAAAGAATTTTATTAGTTATTCCCCGCCCCACAAGAGGCGGGGCTACGCAGGTGCTTTTGAACTTACTTCATGAAGATATAGCTCGTACAAAATTTAGATTTTATACCTTATACAACGATTCAAGCGTACAGAAAGACGCTCTTTCTCAGGTAGTGGAGCGATCTTTTGCTTCACCCCTGGATAAGCCTTCCCGAATGAGAAATCTGCTTATTAAGTTTTCTCCTTCCCTCTATTCCATTCTAAAAAAATGGCATTTAAGCTGGGTATGCTATACTCTTAAACCAGATATTATCTATATCAATACCGTCAGCCAAACACCCCATGCACAGCAGGCCTTAAAAATGGGAATTCCCCTTGTGTTGCACGCCCATGAAATGGACTTTTTAGTAACACAAAAGATGAATGAAAAGTGGGTTTCTGAGCTGGTAATTAAGGTGCCTACCTGGATTGTGTGTGCCCGGGCAGTGGGCGAATTTTATCAGACGGTTTACAAACTCCCCCCAGAGAAGCAAAAGCTGCTCCATGGGCCCGCAAGCGTGGCTCGACTTACTTCAACGCATCCTGGAAAATATAAAAAGGCTGTTAACTGCTCTTCCGAATTTATATTAATAGGTGTTTGTGCTTCTTTTACCTATTTAAAAGGAGCGGATATATTTATCAAAGCTATACAGCTTGTGAAGCGAAGCTACAAGGAGCAGATTCGCTTTGCCTGGCTTGGCCTGGATGAGCAAGTGAAAGATTCAGTCTTTTATAACTCCATGATCAGTCTAGTCCAACAGTATGGTCTTGAGCAAGACTTTTTCATGTTCTCAACTACTGCCGAGGTGGGCGATTTTTACACAGATATTGATGTACTGGTACATCCCTCCCGTACAGAAGCCTTCCCTTTGTCAATTCTAGAAGCCATGCTCTTTGCAAAGCCTGTTGTCGCTATGGACGTAGGGGGTATTCGGGAAGTAGTAGATGAAGCAACTGGCTACCTTGTCAAAGACCGTACCCCCGAAGGCCTGGCTGAGGGTATACGCTATCTTGTTACCAGCGAAGATCGCCGCCGACAGGCCGGGCAAAAGGGCCGTCAACGCGTGCTCGAAAAATTTGAAGCGGGAGTACAGGCTCCCAAATGGTTGAATCTTTTAGATAATCTATGAAAATAGCCTTTGTCGTCTCATTCTTTGACTTTCGCAACGATGTCCGCCGGGTCATTGCGGAGGTGGCCCGGCAGCACCAAGTTGTGGTGCTGGGAAGAACTGAGCATATGGCATCCATACAAAAGCATGTTCCGGCAGGAGTGGAGTTACGGCAGATTGCCGAAAAAAAAAGAACTATCCGGAATGCGATCTGGGAGCGACTGTACCTGCTCCTGCGCCGCATTCCCCGTAGCCGCAGCAATTTTTTTCTGATGGAGCTGTTCAAGGCCAGCAATCAGCCCACTGCAAAATCAAAAAGCCGGGCTATGAGCCTTTTGCGCTGGATGCAACGGCTGCCCAAGATTATCTCATACGATTTCTACCTTGATCGACTACGGTACCAGTCGCTTACCGAACTAGACGACATCGACCTTGTCATTTGCTTCACCGCCATTGCCGACGACTACCTGCTGGCCCGGCTCATCCGGGAGCAGAAGCCCGTGCGGGTGTACGTGTACAGTTGGGACCACCCCTGTAAGCATACCTGCTTTTCGCGGCGGGTGCAGTACGCCTGCTGGTCAGAAGAGATTCGGGAGGATATCGTTTCGTTACAAAACATCCCCTCCGGGCAGATTGCCGTTACGGGAGCCAGCCAGTTTGGGTACATCCATGCCTACCGGCAGGCGGATGCGCTGCCGGTAGGCTACCCCTTTCGCTACGTCTACTTTGGCTGCGCCATTGGCATTCCCGAACTGGTACCCGATGAACTCCGGCTAGTGACTACCCTTGCCCAGAGCCTGCAGGCCGTACAACCTGGCTGGAAACTGCTGGTACGGCCCTATCCCGTACTCACCGACTGGACCCCGTACGAAGCGCTGCGCAGCCTGCCCAATGTGGTGTTTGACGATGCTTTTCGCACGCAGGATTCCTCCGTGCAGGAGGAGGCTATTCTGCAAAAGTACGCTACCATTGAGCGAGCCGAGGCCTTTTTTCACCTGGGTACTACCATGGGCCTGGAAGCTTGTTTCACAAATGCACCCTCTTTTGTGCTGGACTTTGGGTATACTACAAGCGAAGGGCTCAGCCTGTACAACTTCATTCATCAGTACCAGAATGACCGGCATTTGATTAACTTAGCTCCGCAGAATGCGATCAGGTCGGAAGAAAATCTTCGCGAAGTTTTAGGTCATTTGACTGCACCCGCCTTCAAAGACCTTAACAGAGCCGTACAGAAGGAGTATACATTGAAGTCTTTCGAAGCGTTTGCCGGGGATCTTACCGGGCAAACAGGCGCATTTTCTATAAGGGTCTCTGATACAAAAATCAGATAATAAGCATGGTACACCAGGAGGTCAATTCAACATACGGACAAATAAGAAAAATTGCGGGTTGGTTTTCGAAGGAGGCTGCCCAACTATTAGCTTTACTAAACGAAGTCCAAAAGAAAAATCAACTTAACGGTGATATTTTTGAGATTGGGGTTCATCATGGAAAAAGTGCTTTATTCCTTCATCGTTTTCTATCTAATGACGAAACAATGC
>CATMVR010000129.1 GCA_950075905.1 uncultured Persicitalea sp.
GCCAAGAGTTGAACGTCAAGCAGGTCGAGTTCACCGAAGAGGCCGAGCGGTATATCACCTACGAGGTGCTGCCCAACTTCAAGCTGCTGCGCTTTGTCAACTTCACGCCCAGCCTTTCGTTGCAGGGTGAGGTATTCACCAAGCGCTACAACTACCGCTACCTGGGTGGCAACCAAATACAGATCGATACCCTCAATCAGTTTGGTACCGAGTACAGCTATTCGTTCGGGGCGGGGCTGAACACCCGTTTTTACGGTACGTTCCAGATTCAGGGGAAGCGGCTCGAAGCTATTCGGCATACCGTTATCCCCTCGGTATCGTTTAGCTATACCCCGGATTTCTCGGGAGATAGTTATGGCTTCTATCAGCAGGTCAGGATCAACGAGCTGGGCGAAACCCGCTTTCTCTCGCGGTACCGGGGCCTGGGCAACAGCTTTGGCGGCATCGGTACCGGCCGGGCCTCGGGCGTCATTTCGTACAGCCTCAACAACTCTTTTGAGATGAAGCTACGCTCCAGGAGCGACACCGCCGCCACGCAGTTTGAGAAAGTGACACTACTGGACAACCTCAGCTTTGGCGGCAGCTACAACCTGATGGCCGACTCGCTCAACCTCTCCAACATTGCGGTCAATGCCAACGCCCGCATCGGTCAGAACCTGAACATGAACTTCAACCTCACGCTGGACCCCTACGCTTATGTACTCGACCCCCGGAGCCCATCCAACACGGCCGGGATCAAGATCAACGAGTTTGCCATTAGCCGCGGGCAGGGCCTGGCGCGGCTGCAAAATCTTAACTTTGCGCTGGGGACGAGTTTCAACCCTAAGAAGAAAGTAAAGGACAACGCCAAAACCACTCTGCCGGAGTCTGCCACCGAAGCGCAGATAGATTTTATTCAGCGTAACCCCGACCTGTACGTAGATTTCAATATCCCCTGGAATCTTACCCTCAACTACAACTTCGGCCTCAGCCGGTTTGGCCTGCAAAAAGCCCAGATCATCCAGACCGTCAACGCTACTGGCGACCTCAGCCTGACCGAAAAGTGGAAGATCAGCCTGCAAACGGGCTTTGACTTTGTGGCTCTAAGCCCCAGCATCACCACCGTGTCGCTCTACCGCGATTTGCACTGTTGGGACATGTCGTTCAACTGGACGCCCTTTGCCGGTAGCCAGTTCCGGGCCAGCAACTACTCCTTCACGCTCAAAGCCAAATCCTCGATCTTGCAGGATCTGAAACTGACCAGAAGGCGGTCGTTTGTTGATCGCAGCGGGTTTTAAGTCCAATTTTGATGGAGTGAATGAGTGCATGAATGTTTTTATTGATCACTCATTCCTTCTCTCGAAGTTTATGGATAGAGTCACTTCTCTCACTCTCTACTCATAAACTCCAAACCACTGCCCTTACCTCCCTTCCAATCAAAAAGCGGCGCCTCCCCTACCGGGAAGCGCCGCTTTGTTGGTACTCTAAAATATCTTGTTACTTCTTACTTCGAAGAAGGCTTAGCCGCCGCTTCTTTGGTTACTACTTCGCCTTTCAGGAAGAGCGTGAGGGTAGGTGACTCTGCGTTGCTGAATACCGTGATAGACTTGTTGAAAGCACCCATGGCAGCGGCATTGTAGGTAGCTTTCACAGAACCCGTTTTGCCCGGCAGAACAGGAGCTTTAGTATAGCTCGGGGTGGTACAGCCGCAGGAAGCACTCACGTTGGAGATAATGATTGGCTCGGTTCCGACGTTAGTAAATACGAACTCCTGAGTGACGGGTTTTCCCTGCTCAATCTTGCCAAAGTTATGTGTTTCCTCCTTAAACTTCATAACTCCCTTCTGGGCAAAACTCACGGAAGCTACTGACAATAAAACCACTAAAACTGAAAAAAACTTTTTCATAGTACTCTCAAAATTTAATTGTGAATAATTTGTTTGCTACAACAACAATACCTTTAAAAGCAAATAAAATACCAAATTATTGTTAATAAGGCACTTTTTCAACAAAGTAACGTAAGAAATCGTTTTTTTGAAAGGATAATTTTTTTATTTTAATTTTGATGTAAATCGTTTTAAAACGTACCTTATCGAATCTTCAAACGCCCCGAGGGGATACCTAATGCTATGCTTGTAAACGAGACCTTGTCAGAAAATAGTGTATTTAGCGTCGAGAAAATACTGACCGACTACCGGATTGCGTGCGAAAGCCGACAGGCAAGCTTGCTGGGTCGAAAGGATGTGATGGGGGGCAGGGCTAAATTCGGTATCTTCGGCGATGGGAAGGAAGTAGCGCAGGTAGCATTGGCGCATGCCTTCCAGAAAGGCGATTACCGCTCGGGCTACTACCGCGACCAGACCATCGAAGTGGCCCTCGGCAACCTCACCTGGCAGCAGTTTTTTGCCCAGCTCTACGCCCACGCCGACATTGAGCACGAGCCCCACACCGGCGGACGCTCCATGAACGGCCACTACGCCACGCGCTGGCTCGACGAAGAAGGCAAGTGGCGCGATCAGACGCAGCTCTACAATTCAGTATGTGATATATCGCCCACGGCGGGGCAGATTCCCCGCTCGGTGGGTCTGGCGTACGCCTCCAAGCTATACCGCAACAATCCGGATATTCAGAATCTTACCACGTTTTCACAAGAAGGCAACGAGATTGTGTTTGCTACCATCGGTGATGCCTCCACCTCGCAGGGCATGTTTTGGGAAACCATGAATGCCGCCGGTGTGCTGCAGGTACCCCTGCTGATGTCGGTTTGGGACGATGGCTACGGTATTTCCGTGCCGATTGAGTACCAGACTACCAAGAGCAGCATCTCCAAAGCACTGGCCGGTCTGCAACGCAACGAAGACGAGGCCGGGGTCGAAATCATTACCGTCAAAGGCTGGGACTACCCCGCGCTGGTGGAAGCCTACCAGAAAGCCAGCGCCCTCTGCCGCGAAGAGCAGGTACCGGTGCTGATCCACGTTGATGAACTCACCCAGCCGCAGGGCCACTCTACCTCCGGCTCGCACGAGCGCTACAAGGATGCGGAGCGCCTGGATTGGGAAGCGGCGCACGATTGCAACCTGAAATTCAGGCAGTGGATTCTGGAAAATGGCTACGCCACCGAAGAAGAACTCGAAGAGATAGAAACCCAGGCCAAAGCCATTGCCCGCGAAGCGCGCAACACCGCCTGGAAGGAATACCGCAAGCCCATCGAGGCCGAATTGAAAACGTCGCTACAGCTATTACAAAAGGCCAGCGCTGAAAGCAGCCACCACACCGAAGAGCTCAAAAACAGCATTCTGGAACTCGAAAAAGCCTATCAGCCCATCCGGCGCGATATTATCAGCACGGTGCGGAAGGCCCTCAGGGCGCTGCGCGGTGAAGACATACCCGCCCGCGCCGACCTGCAGGAATGGCTGCGCGAAGAGTTGCAGCGCAACGAAAACCGGTACAGCGCCCATCTGTACAGCGAATCGGCCGAATCGCCCCTGCGGGTACCGGCCGTAGCCGCCACCTACTCTGATGATAGCCCGGCCATGGACGGCCGTGACATCATTCGGACCTATTTTGATACCCTGTTTGAACGCGACCCCCGCCTTGTGGCCCTTGGCGAGGACGTAGGCCATATCGGCGACGTAAACCAGGGCCTGGCCGGCTTGCAGGAAAAATACGGTGAGATCCGTATTACCGACACGGGTATTCGCGAAACTACCATCATCGGGCAGGGCATCGGTATGGCCATGCGCGGGCTGCGTCCCATTGTGGAGATTCAGTACTTCGACTATATTTTTTACGCCCTCCCTACCCTGACCGACGACCTGGCCACGCTGCGTTACCGCACGGCGGGTGGGCAAAAGGCCCCGCTGATCGTACGGACCCGCGGGCATCGGCTGGAAGGCATCTGGCATTCGGGCTCACCCCTGGGAGCCATGCTGGGTAGCCTACGCGGCATGCACGTGCTGGTGCCCCGCAACTTTACGCAGGCGGCGGGCATGTACAATACTCTCATGCAGGGCGACGACCCGGCGCTGGTCATTGAGCCCCTGAATGCCTACCGGCTCAAAGAAAAGCTCCCCGATAATCTGGGAGAATATACCATTCCGCTGGGCCATCCCGAACTCCTGCGCGAAGGCACAGACCTGACCCTGGTGACCTACGGCTCCATGTGCCGTATTGTACTGGAAGCCGCCGCGCAACTCGCCGATTTGGGTATTGAAGTGGAAGTCATTGACGTGCAAACACTTCTGCCCTTTGACCTCAACCATAGCATTGTAGACTCCATCCGCAAAACCAACCGGGTTATTTTCATAGACGAGGACTTCCCCGGCGGGGCTTCGGCTTACATGATGCAACAGGTACTGGAAGGGCAAAATGCCTACCGCTGGCTCGACTCCGCGCCGAAGACGCTCTCGGCGCAGGCGCACCGCCCGGCCTACGGCTCAGACGGCGACTATTTCTCCAAGCCCAACGTGGAAGACATCGTAGAAACCGTCTACGAGCTGATGCAGGAAGCCAATCCACAGCGGTTTCCATCGGTCTATTAAGCATCGCAGATAAATCAAAAAATCGTCAGCTCGTGGGGGCTGACGATTTTTTTATACTCCATAGTATCGTATCTATTTGCCAGCCAGCCTTTTATTCTTAGATTGGGAGGGTACATTTCTACCCGTAGCCCTATGCGTATACTCCCGTTACTCCTCATCTTCTTTGGCTATTCCAACTCGCTCTGCATAGCCCAGACAGCAGATTCACTGCTGCAACTAAGCAAAACCTATTTCATTCAGGGTGAAGACTCGTTGTCTAAGCTATACGCAACCCGAAGCTACCAGCTTGCCCATTCGCTCAACGACCTTCGGGGAGAGGGTGAAGCGCGGCTGGCGTGGGTGCGTACCGAAATGAACTACAACACCAGCCTGGAAGAAGCCTACGCGCAATTGGATACCGTAGACATACTGGCCACCCGCAGCCAGGATCAGGACTTGCAGGGCTGGGCCTATTTCAGAAGAGCCCAGATATATTCGGGATCATTGAAGTACGCCGCGGAGGTCGAGCCCCTTTTTATGAAAGCACTGGCCGCTTTTGAAAAAAACAACAATATAGAAGGCATGGGTAGTGTATATGTAGATATGGGGTCAAAAGCGGCCGGTAGCGGCAATCTCGTGGAGGCGGTCAACTACTTTCTGAAAGGCAAAAAACTGCTGGAAACCCTCAACCGACCCGTGCTGATGCGGGCCTCTACCGCCAACCTGGCCGGAGTGTATCACTCGCTTGGCAAAGATGACCTGTCGATCCGGTATAGTAACGAAACCATCCGCCTGGCCCGGCAGTTGCAGGATCCGCGCCTGATGGCGTATGCTTTGGGCAACCTGGGCGATATATATCTCGAAAAAGGTGACTACAAACGGGCTCTTACCGCCTACACCAAACAAGAAAAGGTACTTAGCGCTTTTGACGACCAATCTGTGGCGCGGGCTATTGCCAAAAAAGCGAAGGTGCTATTTGAACTAAAAAAATACGACGCCGCCCTGGCTAACTGCCGCCAGGCAGACTCGCTTTACGCAGCGCGGTCGGGCTATGAGGAAGCCATTGACTACTTCATTGAAGGGCTATACGCAGAGATTTTCCTGGCCAGAAAACAATACCGGGAAGCCATTGCACACGCGCAAAGAGGGATAGACAACCTGACAGCCTACGGTGATGAAGGGATATTTCACCTCGAACTATCGAGCTTCCACTCGTACCTCGCCACCGCTTACGAGGAGCTGGGACAGCCCGCCAAAGCGCTTTTTCACTACAAAAATTTTAAAAATCACTCCGATAGCCTGATCAATAACGACGCCCTGGAAAAAATTGCCAACGCCACTATGACCTACGAATTCGAGAAAAAAGAAGAAGCCAGCAAGCTCCTGATCAGTACCCTCGAAAACGACAAGCTCCGGCAAAGCCGCACTAGCTTGCTCTTTTTGCTGATGGGGGGCGTGGGTATCATCGGGCTGGTTGGCTGGAGCAACCAACAGCTCAAAACCAAAAACGGGCAGTTGCTCCGAAAGAATAAGGAGATTGAGGAGGCGCTTTTTAAAGGGCAAACTATTGAACGAAAGCGCGTGGCTTCGGAGCTGCACGATAACCTTAACACCAAAGTAACGGCCCTGCGCTGGAACATTGAGGCCATTGACAAAACAGCCATGACGCCCCATAACGGTAAGATCTATGACCGCATCATGGCTCTGAGTGGAGATATTTATACAGACATCCGCCTGATTTCCCATAGCCTGCTCCCCGCCGAACTCGAAAAAAACGGCCTGGAAGCGGCCTTGCAGCGGCTGATGACGATGCTGGAAAACAACCACTCCCATCAGACAGACTTTCATCTGGTATCCAACCTGAATGGTGTCCGGCTCCCCGAATCGCAAGAGTATCAGGTGTACGTCGTTACGCTGGAACTGATCAACAACGTGATCCGGCACGCACAGGCATCCGCGGCCTGGATTACCATCTCGCTGGAAAAAAACCAACTCTGGCTGAGCGTAAACGACAATGGCGTAGGCCTGCCTCACGAAGTAAAATCTGACGGCATGGGGGCAGCCAACCTGCGGGCCCGGATAGAAGATCTTAATGGCAATGTGTACGTAGAGTCAGAGCCAGGACAGGGTACCAGGATCAAAATTTCGGTACCCATAGCATAAGCAAATCGGTTTTTTGCCAAAAAGAGGCTCAAATTCGTCCGTAGATCTTAACTTGCCGGCCCTAACCCCGATGCTATGTACGCACGCTTTGGCAAACGCTTACTGGATATTTTCGTTGCCGGTACAGGACTACTGCTCTTATCCCCGCTGCTCCTGTTGCTGGCGGCACTGCTGGCGGTAGTCAATCGGGGCAATCCGTTTTTCCGACAGGTACGGCCCGGACAAATTGGCACCAACGGAGAGGAACGGCTATTTACGCTGGTGAAATTCAAGACCATGACCGACCGCCGCGATGCCGCCGGACAGCTCCTTCCCGACGCCCTGCGCCTAACCAGGGTGGGCGGGGTTGTCAGAAAAGCCTCCCTGGATGAATTACCTCAGCTATGGAACGTACTGCAGGGCGACATGAGCCTCGTTGGTCCCCGTCCCCTGCTCGTAGAGTACCTGCCCCTGTATACGCCCGCTCAGCGCCGCCGCCACCAGGTACGCCCCGGTATCACGGGCTGGGCGCAGGTCAATGGGCGCAATACCCTCAGCTGGCCCGATAAGTTTGCCTATGACGTATGGTATGTGGATAATCTCTCGGGGGCTTTGGATATGAAAATTATATTTTTGACTTTCATCAAGGTGTTCCGAAGCGAAGGAATCAGCTCAGGTACTTCGGCCACCATGGAAAAATTTACGGGGCACCCAGAGTAGAATCCCATTCATTTCACCAAAAAGACTTTATGCTTTTATACGGTGCCAGCGGACACGCCAAAGTTATTGCCTCCATTCTGCGGGCTATGGGGCAGCCTGTCACGGCTATTTTTGACGACGACCCCACCAAAAAACAACTGGGGGCTATTGCGGTGGTAGGTACCTACCTACCGGAGTATGCGCCTGCCTCGCCCCTCCTGATTGCCATTGGCCATAACGCTACCCGGTATCAGATTGCGCAGCAGATCCGCCACCGGTTTGGTACGGCTATTCATCCTTCGGCGCTGGTAGACGAAAGCGCTAGCATAGGCGAAGGAACGGTGATCATGCATGGAGCCATTGTGCAGGCCGACGCCCGCGTGGGGCGGCACGTGATCATTAATACCGGCGCCACCGTCGACCACGACTGCCAGCTGGACGATTTCGTGCACATAGCGCCCGGGGCAACGCTCTGCGGCACGGTTCGGGTAGGTACCCAGACCCTCGTCGGAGCCGGGAGCGTCATTGCTCCCAACCTGACTATCGGTGCCCACTGCCTCATCGCCGCCGGCAGCGTGGTGGTATCCTCCATTCCAGACGGATGCACCGTCCGCGGCCACCCGGCGAAATTAATATTGAATGATAGAATGATAGAATGATAGAATGGGTGGTGTTACTGTTTTATATATTCAATCAATCTCTCATTCTATCATTTGATTACATGACCACTCCCCCCAAAATTTGGCTGTCGTCGCCCCACATGAGTGGACGCGAGCTGCCCTACGTGCAGGAGGCCTTTACCGGCAACTGGATCGCCCCCCTGGGTCCAAATGTAGATGCCTTTGAGCGGGAGTTGTGCGCCGTTACGGGGGCCGCTCACACTGCGGCGCTCTCTTCGGGGACCGCCGCGCTGCATCTGGCGCTGGTGATGCTGGATGTCGGGCCGGGCGACATTGTACTCTGCCAGACCTTTACCTTTTCTGCCTCGGCTAATCCCATCTTGTATCAGGGGGCTACCCCGGTGTTTATCGACAGCGAAGCCGACACCTGGAACCTCTGCCCCGAAGCGCTCGAAGAGGCCCTACGGTACTACGCCACGCGGGGCAAAAGGCCCAAGGCCGTAATCGGCGTGCATCTGTACGGTATGCCCGCCAAAATGGAGGAAATCCTCGCTATCTGTGCCTGCTACGGGGTACCTTTTGTAGAAGATGCCGCCGAAGCCCTGGGGGCTACCTACCGGGGGCAGGGGGCGGGTACCTTCGGGCGTATTTCGGTGCTGTCGTTCAATGGCAATAAGATTATCACCACTTCGGGGGGAGGAGCGCTACTATCGGCGGAGGAAAGCCTGGTCAAGAAAGCCCGTTTTCTGGCCACCCAGGCGCGGGATACCGCGCCGCACTATGAGCATTCGCAGATTGGCTACAACTACCGCATGAGTAATGTCTGCGCAGGCATTGGGCGCGGACAGCTCGAAGTACTGGCCGAGCGGGTAGCGCAGCGGAGGGCCAATTTTGAATACTACCAGCAGGAGCTCAGCGGGCTTCCCGGACTAGCTTTTCAGCCGGAGGCAGCCGGTAGTTTCTCCAACCGTTGGCTCACGGGAATTCTCATCGACCCCACGCAGGCACACGGCATCAGCCGGGAGGCCGTGCGCCTGGCCCTGGAAAAAGAAAACATCGAGGCAAGGCCCCTGTGGAAGCCCATGCACCTGCAGCCGGTGTTTGCCGGGGCACCCTACTTTGGGGAGAGCGTAGCGGCAGAGCTGTTTGCCAACGGCCTTTGCCTACCCTCAGGCTCCAACCTCTCGCCGGAAGATCTGGCACGGGTCACAACGGCGATCCGGCAAGTACTCAAATAAAAAACCGGGATTCGAAACCATATGGCTCCGAATCCCGGTCAGATGTATGAGAATACTCTTTTTTTACAAATTCTTCGCCACACTTTTGCCGAGGTTGATCAGCGCTTCGGGAGTCTGATAGCCAATTACCTTTTTGACAATCTTGCCACTCGGCTCAATGAAAAACAGGGTGGGATAGGCTTCCAGCGGAAACAACCGGGCTAGCTGCGGACCTTCGCCGCGCTCCATGTCCACTTTTACATTGATAAAGTTCTTGTTGAATACTTCCCCAACATCCGCCCGGGTAAAGACGTTTTTCTGCAATAGCTTGCAGGGGCCACACCAGCTGGCGTAGG
>CATMVR010000130.1 GCA_950075905.1 uncultured Persicitalea sp.
CCGAAATCTCCATCATCGAAACCTTTCAGCATACCCCCGATTTACTGCACTTCCGGGGAAAATGGCAGGCTGTGTACGATGGCATTGCGCGCGCAAGCGACGTACTTATTCTGGTAGAAAAGGCCAAGGATATGACCGCCGCCGAGAAAACCGCGGTCATTGCTCAGGCACGCTTCCTCCGGGGGCACTACCATTTTGAGGCAAAAAAAATGTTCAATATGGTGCCTTACATCGATGAGAAAACGTATAATCCCAACGATGCCAACAGCACCAAACTCCCCAATGACAAGGATATATGGCCGAATATTGTTGAAGATCTCAAATTTGGGTATGACAACCTTCCTGCCCGCTGGAGCGGTTTTCCCGGCCGGGCGACCAAGTGGGGTTCCGGAGCTTTGCTGGCAAAGGCCTATTTGTTTCAGAATAAATATGCCGAAGCAAAAACCATTCTGGAGGCTATTGTAGCAAGCGGACAATATCGCCTGGTAGACAAGTACCACGATAACCACCGCGCCGTAACTAATAACAATGCCGAGTCTATTCTGGAAGTACAGTTTTCGGTGAATGACGGTGCCGGTACAGGTCGTAACGGAAACCGGGGGCACACGCTCAACTATCCGTACGGTGGAGGTGCCCTTACTACCTGCTGCGGGTTTTTTCAGCCTACTCAAAATCTGGTAAATGCCCACAAAACAGATGCTACTGGTCTGCCTATGCTGGATACATTCAATGCAGTGGACGTACCGGCTGAGAATTCAGTAGCCTATACGGGCAATCTTGATCCACGCCTTGACTGGAGCGTAGGGCGCACCGGTGTCCCTTACCTCGACTGGGGGATTCATAACGCTGGTTATATCCGTGATCCTGCTTATGCCGGTTTGTATTCTCCTAAGAAGCAGTCACCCTATAAGTCAGAAAATGGATCGTTAACCTGGTCGAACAATCCCCGTCAAAATGCAAATAACTACCGCATGATCCGGTATTCTCATGTATTGCTTTGGCTGGCTGAGTGCGAAGTAGAGGTAGGAGACCTCAACAAAGCCCGGGCATTGGTTAATCAAATTCGCCGTCGGGCTGCTAATCCCGATGGTTTTGTTCGTTTGGCCGACGGAAAGCCTGCCGGAAACTACGTTGTAAATGAATATACAGCCTCCTGGACCGATAAAGAACTTGCCCGCAAGGCAGTCCGTTTTGAACAGCGCCTAGAGTTTGCCATGGAAGGGCATCGCTATTTTGACCTGGTTCGCTGGGGAATTGTTGACCAGACGCTCAATACGTATCTGACAGTTGAGGAAAACAAACGATCTTATTTGAAGGGCTCTCGTTTTGTCAAGGGAAAACATGAGTATTTTCCAATTCCTAATCAGGAAATACTCAATAGTCAGTTGGGGGGCAAAGCTACCCTGAAGCAAAATCCCGGCTACTGATAGGAGTACCTCTGAATCCTTAACCATAAAAAAGAGCATGCCGTATCTGGCATGCTCTTTTTGCTTTCTTATCCTGCTAGAACAATGACACGCTGTAAGGAGTTGTTTTAATAAATTCCAGAATTCAAAAAATCACCAGCCATGCTACAAAATCCTACCTTCGCCGGCCTTTTTTCTACACTGTACCTCGTCCTTTTTGTCCTGGTTATTGTGTTGGGATACGGTGATATAGCTATGGTTATGTTTCTTTTTTCACCCATTCTGGTGCTTTGGCTAGTCTATACTGTACTACGCTACGGGAAGCCCTCCGCCCGCACTTTTGACGAGTATTTCTACGACGACGTGGATATCCGGGCCGATAAGTTGCGGGAGTAGGCTACCCACTACTGAACATAAACCACCACCCGGCGGAATGAGGTTAGAGCGGGAGTGCCCGTATCTGTCACTTCCAGAATGAAATGCAGCGTAGCCTCGGTCGCATCCTCAGGAATAGCCACCTCCGCCTGCGGTTTGTCAGGATTCTTTACCGGTACCCGGCCAGGATAGGTGCCTGCTTCCCAGTAGTTCCACCAGCGGCAGGCCAGCGGGTTGCTGTCCGGGTCTGACGATCCGGCGGCCGACAACCTCACCAACTCCCCTGCTTTGGCTTTTATTTCCAGTACATCATTCCCCTTCTGATTGTTTACCACCGCCACTGGCGCGTGGTTAGCTTCCCCATAGCTTTTTACGCACCAGTCCATGCGGGCGGCAAAGTCATTCTGAAAGTACTTTCTCCACCTCGACACGCTCAGTCGCTCGTTCCAGAGTCCATCCTGAAAATCAGCCGCATCAATATACAGTTGCTGCCTGATTAACCGAAAACGTCCCCCGTAGCCGCCCCATTCGGGGTGTTCGGGCACGTTGAGGCCATTGGGGAGCAGCGCCAGAAACGAGGGTGTATCGCCTTCCTTCATGCCCGCTTTTCCGGCGGCGTCCCGCGGATAGCAGGCCCCCAGAGGGCCATGATTCTCCACCACATGCTCACGTACCCATTCCCGTGAGGTGAGGGTTTGATCGCCCGTCATGTACACACCCCGGTAGGCAGAGGTTTCGCGAATCTTCGGGGCGTGGGGGTAGCCATAGTTGATAAATCCGCTGCTGACGAAGAAAATACCGGGGAAATTTTCGAGAATCCAGCGCTCGTGTCCATCCTGATTGCCGATGGTATGGATACGAAGCTTTTGGCTGAACGCCTCGACCTCGGCTTTGGGGCGGGTTTGTTTTATTTTCCAGAGCGCCTGCGCCAGCTCGCGTTGTCCCCCCCACACAATCACCCACACGGGTCGGGGGTCGGGTTTGTCGGCTACGGTAATCAGCCAGTCGGAGGCGGCGGTATCGTGGCCCTCGCCCAGCACGTGCTGATTGCCGCTGCCGGGCTTTACCAGTGTACGCAGGTAGGCTGGATCCGGAAAGGTAGGCGAATGTTTCCGTAGATTGGAGTATACTTTTTCGTAGGCATCCAGTTGCCGATAAATCAGCTCGGGCCGGGTATCCTGTCCGTGTTCCAGGCGGCTCGATGTGAGCAATCCTTCGAGCTCAAACTGATCGGTATGCACCAGCAGCCGCACCAGGCTCTGCTGATCGTCGGGATCGCCACCGATGTCGGTCATCACCACCAGCCGGACGGGCTGCTGGGCGAAAAGGGGTAAGCTTCCGGCAAGAAAGAAAAAGAGAGCAACTACAAATCGGGTCATAGAAGAAGTCAGCCTGCGTGTACACTAGCAGTAAGGCTCCGCCTACCGCACTATACTGTTTTCAGGTACCTGATTTCAACTTTCTCAATTCCCTCAAAAGCCGGTACCACCTGGTTCAGCATCGTTTTGCGAACCAGCACTACCAGTCGGCACTCCATCTCAAAGGTCTGCTCCTGCACATCCAGATTATTACTTTTTACAATCTTCATTACATCGTTCATAGCCTCGTACGGAAACAGAATTTCGTACACGTCGCTGACGTGCCTGGTAATGGTCGTGGCTTGATGAATAGCTTCTTCGGTAGCTGTTTTATACGCATTGATCAGGCCGGGTACCCCCAGCAGCGTGCCGCCAAAGTACCGCACTACCACGACCAGTACATTGGTCAGGTCTTTGGAGTAGAGCGTATTCAGGATAGGCCGCCCGGCGGTACCCGATGGCTCGCCGTCGTCGTTGGCGCGGTAGTGGTTTCTATCAAGCCCCAGGCGGTAGGCGTAGCAGTGGTGTACCGCTTTGGGGTGCTGATCGCGCAGGGCTACCAGCAGTGGTTTGGTGTCTTCCTCGGAGCTGATGGGGTAGGCAAAGGCCAGAAACTTGCTGCCCCGGTCTTTGAAAAACCCTTCGGCGGGTGCTTCGATGGTTTGGTAGGAGTCGTCAAATAGCATGGAGAGCCTTTCTTTTTTTTCGTATAAACAACAGTGAATACACAAGCGCCGCCAGGCCAAAACCCGCCATGACCGAAAAGGCCATCGGCAGCCGGGCAACGGTATTGGCAAAAATTGCCGCCGACAGATAGGCCCCGATGCCAATCCCCGCTTCCATCGAAATATACATGGTGGCCATAGCCCGCCCGCGGCTGTTTTCATCGCTCAGGTCAACGGTCCAGGCGGTGAGGATGGGGGAGAGAATACCCGTGGCGAAGCCAAAGAATACGGCACCGGTAAAAAACAGAACCGGCGATTGGGCAAAGCCCGTACATAGCATAGCCACGATGAGTAGTACGCAACCCACCACTACTACTTCCACGCGTCCGTAACGATCAGAGACCTTGCCCGCCACCAGGCGTACCAGCAGAGAAGTAAGCGTAAAAATCAGGTAGTACAGACCGTGATTATGGATGCCGAGCGAATCGCTGAAATCGGGGATAAGCGTGAGTACTGCCCCGAAGCTGAAATAGGTCAGAAAAACCACCAGCGAGGGAGATAGCACCCGCGGCTCGAAAATATCCTTGCGGGTAATGTTGAAAGCATCCCAGCTGAGTCGGACGGGCTTAGGAAGGGTTTCTTTCATGTTGAGCAGAATGGCAATGGAAAGAAACGCCATGAAGGAAGAAGTATAAAACATCACATCCAGCGAAAACAGGTTGGCGATCCAGCTCCCAATAGCGGGTCCCAACGCGGCACCGGTACTTACGCTCATGCCGTATACGCCCAGGGCTTCACCCCGGCGGTTGGCCGGCACGATGTCGGCGATGTAGGCCGCCGTACCCGTAGGTTTGAAACCCGTCGAAAAGCCGTGCCCAAGCCGCAGCAGCAGAAACGGGACAACCGCCGTAAAAACAGGGTACAGAAATCCGCACACGAAGCACACCAGTGACCCGAAGGCCATGACCGGAATGCGCCCGACGCGGTCGGTAAGGCGGCCACTAAACGGCCGCGAAAGTCCAGCAGTGAGCGTAAATAGGCTAATAATAAGTCCTTTATGCTCTGCCCCGCCCAGGCTGGTCAGGTATGCAGGTAGCTCAGGAATGAGCATGTTGAAGCTGGCAAAGAATAAAAAGGAGCTAAGGCTGAGGAGCCAGAATTGCAGCGTAAAGATGCTGGATGAAGCGGTGATTTTCATGCCGCAAAGGTAATTCATTGCAGCCTGAAAAGAGAGACAGCAGAAAAGAATGATGCTAATAGTTCTAAAACCTCTAACCCCGAAAGCCGGCAGCCGCTACCACCACCATTTTCCGTACGTGGCGCTCTTCAGGGGGCTTAGTACTTTAGGGAGCAGGTAGTAGTGCCCCAGCCAGCCTAAGATCACGAAAGCGATAAGTACAAAAAAGAGTACATAGGGTAGATTGATGGTCACTTTCAGCTTTTCCTGGTCGCTCATGTGGTGGTACCGGTAGAGGGGCCGGGACGCCAGTAGAACCATAAGCAGAGGCAGAACGGGCCGGGGAACATCCCAAAATATGCTTAGCAGAAGCATAGCCATAATGGCCAGACTAACAGCGATCCAGAGAAAGAGGTCTGGCCGGGTGTGGGAGCTTAGTTTCATAAAGACGCAGGGTGATGATTTGGTATTTCTGGAAGAATGCAAGATATACCCCAAGCCATGAAAAGTAAATATATCTTCGATAAAAATTTATGCTTGTAGAAAATAGTCAGTACCTTTAAAGTCTTCGTATTAAACTGGTCACAAACATGATTTTCGGTAAGCTATGAGTACGGATGTATTGAAAAGAAACAATGTAACCATTCACGGCAAAGGCAGTACTCCCATGCTGTTTGCCCACGGCTTTGGCTGCGCCCAGCAAATGTGGCGCTACATATGGCCTGCGTTTGAGGAGGATTACAAAATTGTACTATTCGATTACGTAGGAAGCGGGCGGTCAGACCTGAGTGCATATAACTCGGAGCGTTATGCTAATCTTAATGGCTATGCCGAAGATGTACTGGATATCTGCCGGGCGCTGGATCTGCGGGATGTCATTTTTGTGGGGCACTCCGTCAGCAGCATGGTAGGGGTGATAGCGTCCATCAAAGAGCCTGACCGCTTCCGGGAGCTTATCATGATCGGCCCGTCGCCACGGTATATCAACGATGAGGCTTACCTGGGCGGCTTTGAGCGGCAGGATATCGATGAACTGCTCACCACTATGGAAAAAAACTACATTGGCTGGGCCAACTTTCTGGCTCCGGCTATTATGAAAAACGACGAGCGCCCCGAGCTGGGCCAGGAGTTGATAGACAGCTTCTGTTCCACCGACCCGGTGATAGCCCGGCAGTTTGCCGAGGTTACGTTTTTGTCCGACAACCGTCGTGACCTGACACATGTGAAGCATCCATCGCTGATCATGCAGTGTTCCGAAGACTTGGTAGCGCCTTATGAAGTAGGCTACTATCTCCGCGATCAGCTGACGACAAGTACCCTTGTATTGATGAATGCCACGGGGCATTGCCCCCACATGAGCGCGCCAGACGAAACAATTCACCTCATTAGGCAGTATTTGCAATCTAACCACCAACCCGCTTAGCATTGAAAGAAGTCGTTGATGCTTATCATCTGCTCCAGTCGCTTCCGTGCGCGTATGTGGCGTTTGACGATACGGGAAAAATAAATTTTGTGAATGCCTTTCTTTGTGAGGCTTTGGGCTATACTGCCGAAGAACTGATTGGGCAGAGTTTTGAGCGGATTTTGACCATATCCAGCCGCCTCTTTTACCAGACTCACTTTTTTCCCCTCCTGCGGTTGAATGGCAAAGTCAGTGAGATATTCCTGATGCTACGATCCAAAACGGCGGAGAGTATCCCCTTTATGATCAATGGCCATCGGGAAGTTATCGGCGGACAGGTCCTGAATCTGTGCGCCTGCTTTACTGTCTGGGAACGGCAGAAGTACGAAAACGAGCTTTTGGAGTCTAAGAAAATACTTCAAAAGGCATTGGAGGAGAATGTACTACTCAATAGTCTCAAAAGCGACCTGGAAAAAAATCAGCAGCAGCTGGATCAGCAGATCTCAATGCTAATCCAGCGTAGCCACGAATACGTACAGCTCAACAAGGTGCTCTCCCACGACTTGCAGGAGCCGATTCGCAAAATTGGCATTTATGCTGATATCCTCCATCATTCGGAAAAGATAAGCACCGATACCCAACTCAAAGCTTACACTCAGAGAATCTTCGAAACCGTGGAGCGGCTAAGAGAGCTGACCAACTGCCTGCAGCAGTTTGTCAGCGTGGAGTCGCACGAAGAAGAATTTGCTACGGTACAACTAGACACGTTGCTGGCGGAAGCTATACAGGAAGCAACCAGGGTAACTGATTTTACGGATTTTTCGGTAGAAGCCGCCGGGCTTCCCCAGATCGAAGGGCGTGCCTCTCAGATCGGGATGCTTTTCAGAGAGTTGATAAAAAACGCCATCGAGAACCGCAATCCGACGTCCCGTCTGCATATCAGAATTGGGGCTGCCATTGTGGAGGAAAATAGCTACCACGCCAGTAAGAACAAATACCGCTATACCGACCATGTCAAGCTCGAAGTAAAGGACAACGGCATGGGATTTGAAAAACGGTATAGTACATACGTTACGGGGCTTTTTAACAAGTTAAATTCCGAATCGAAGGGCATGGGCATGGGCCTGGCGCTGTGCCGGCAAATTGTCTCAAACCATTACGGCACGCTATCCATTCAGGCGGTGGAGGGATCAGGATGTACTGTTCTGGTGATGCTACCCGTCAAACAGCCCGAAAACCTGTAGCGGGCTTCCGCGCAGCTTACTACCCAAAATAGCTGTTAGTAATCTGATTGGCCAGATCAGTAAAACCTTTCAGGGTAGATGGCTTGCAGATAAAGTCTACTATGCCTTCGGCGTACGCACTCTTTATGTAGGAAGGGTTGGAGGTGGTAGAAATCATAACCACCGGAATATGAGATAGTTTAAAATCCGATTTCAGGGCTTTTAATGTCTCCAGACCACTCATTTTGGGCATATTTATGTCCATTAGGATCAGGGTTGTATTTGGGTCTTTTTCCTGCAGAATCAAAGTCAATAGTTCGAAGCCACTGGTTGCTTCTACCACTTTTACGCCGGGTGTCACCTGATGAAATGCCTGTGATATGAACATCCGGTCGTCCGGGTCATCATCTACCAAATAAATTGTCTTTGCTGTGTCCATGCTTTCCAATTGGAATGTTTCGTCGTGCTTCAATCTCCTGAAAGAGCCAGTCTCCGGGATGATTTTTCAGGGCATTAATCAATTCTTAAGAAGGGGAAGTAGCAACTTGACATGTCATTCTGATCGTACTAATTGTGGTAAAAATAGTTGCTTGCTCTGGCAATTACTAGGATAACCAATAATTATTATGACAATGCGCTCGTACTCTGGTTTTGTGCCGAACGTTTCAAGGGGTATCCACGTATGGTACTAGGATATAAAAAGCATGCCTGCTGCCCGGTATCTGGTGCGGGTTGATACCTTGAAGTGGATTCAAAATGGCAAAAATGACCTTGCTATCGCTTTATAAAGTGACGAGTGCCCGATTGAACCCCCGCCTTCACTTTAATTAGGTAAGCACCCGGAGGCAAGGCTCTCAGATCGAATTGTGACCTGAAATAGTCGCGCTCAGGCAGCAGCGGTTGGGAGGCCAGAGTCTGGCCGCCCACGGTAAGCAGGTCGGCCCGGAGGTCGGCAGTGCCCCCCTTGAAGAGCCGCATCGTCAGAATCAGGGTTTCCTGGGCAGGATTGGGGTACAGCACAAGGGAAGAAAGAGAGTCCAGAGGCAGGTTATTGTCCGTTAGCAGTGGGTCGGCATCCTGTCCTCCCCAGAGCGTAATGGATTCCGTATTGACCCGGCAACCGCTATTATCAATCTTTACCCGGTAAGTGCCTCCTCGGGTAGCGACGAGGAGCGGCGTAGTTTCCTGAGGCATCAGGCTATCATTGCGGTACCAGGTGTAGCGATTTCCGATGGCATAGCTCGCTTTAAGCGGCAGGCTACCGCCGGGAGGGATTAGCGTGGTGGGGGGAGGTGTAAGGGTAGCGGTTACGTTCACACGCTGCACTACTACCTCCGAAGAGCGCACCTGACAGGACCCGTTGCGTACTTCCACGGCGTACCGGCCGGGGTTAGTGGCAGGGTACGAAGATTTGTTGGCTCCCGGAATGGAAGCCCCGTTATAATACCAGCTATACGCAAAACTACTTTGCTGAGGTGCATTCAGAATAGCCGGTGCCCCATTGCAAATGGCCGCCCGATCGGCCGGATTCAGCGACGCCAGAACGGGCATAACCTCCACCTGCGTGACCGGCGAAAGGGCGGTACATCCCCGATAGCTGATCCGTACCTGGTACAGACCGGTTTGGGCGGCCTGATGCTGCGGTTGGGTAGCGGCGGGCAGAATATTGCCATTCAGCAGCCACTGGTAGGTATAGCCTATGCCGGTGTTGGCAGTTAGCGCCACTCCCTTGCTATCACAAATCAGTAGTTTTCCCTTTTGGGCAATGTCGGCGAAAAGCGGCGAGCTGCGCACAGTGACGGGCGCAGATACGGCCTCGCAGCCGGGGGCGGTTACGCGCACGGTATAGCTAGCGGCCTGGCTTACTTCCAGAAATCGTTC
>CATMVR010000131.1 GCA_950075905.1 uncultured Persicitalea sp.
CCCTTAAAGGCTATCTCATGCTCTATCTCCTGAATGGCGTACCGGTTGTTCAGGATGTTGCGGCGGTGCAGGTCGGAGGGGGTGAGGTCTTTGGTCATGGCAGCATCTTGTTTTTGAATATCTCCTCGATGGGCTGGTAGCCATCCAGGTGCGCCTGATCGTTGAGGTACAGCAGGTCGTAGGGTAGCAGGGCAGCCAGTTCCTGTTTCAGGGCTTCGGCATCGGCGCGGAAGTCGTCGAGGGTCCAGTCTTGGGTGCTGCGCCACACTACTACTATCTGCTTGCTGGCGTTGTTGTGCCCCACAATGAACTGGTACCGGCGGCCGTTCAGCGTTTTGGTGAGTTGTTTTTGCAGGTGCAGCCCGATGAGGTAGTTGAAGGTCTCCACCAGGTCTACGGCCCGCTCGGTGTCGTAGGTGAAGCCATCCCATACGTGGAGGGTATAGTTCCAGGGATCCTGCATGGCGGCGGTATTGACCAGCGACTGACTGCCCCGCGTCTCAAATTCCAGAAAGTACTTCGGGATGTACTGCTCAAAAGCCAGGGCCTGCTGCGTGGCGGCTGCGGGGGCCGTGAAGGCGATGTTTTCCAGGGCCTCCTCGTACTGTTCCAGCCGCTGGTACTTCATAAAGATACCCAGGCCGTTCATGCTGCCGTCCTTGGGTAGGCCGTCTTTCCAGTCAAAGGTGTAGGCGACTTTTTTGATGCGGGGGAGGATGGTACGGTGTACGTTCTGGGCCATATCCTGCAAAATGAACGACAGGTTGCGTTCATCGAGGTCATTGAGAGAAAGGGTACTTTGGGCCGTGGTACCCGAGCCTGCGAAGAAGTCAAGCACGTAGCCCGATTTTTTGGAAGACAGCGAAAGCAGCGTCCTGACGATGGTTGTAGGCTTGGGATTAGGGAAGGTACCTCGCTGACCTACCACGTTTGCCAATTCTTTTTCACCGTCAGTGAAGTCGGATAGGACCGATTTCATCACATCTGTGCTGACTTTGTCAAGAAAACGCTTCGTCTGAGGGATCTTATTTTCATCCTCGCCAAAGTGAATTTCATGGTTTGCCGCTAATTCTTCAAATGAGGTACCTCGTGCATCTGGATTAGCTTTTTCTCTCCAGATCCACCCCCTACTTGGAGCACTACAAACCTTTTTTGTTACTGGATGTACTGGCTCATAAAATCTATATTCATTCGACGTAGAATCCTTGTGTTGTTTAGTTAGTGTGCTAGCATTGGGCCAAGAAGGATCACTTTCACGGTAAACGCGGATAAAAGCCTTCTCTTTCGCTGCATTTTCAGGAGCAACATATGTTCCTGATTCAGTGCGGTAGTCGGCATACTTATATTGCTTAATTCCTTTCCAAGGGCTATTTCGTTTTGTTTCCTCATTCCATTCCAGACCCAAGGCTTCTATTTCAGCGCGATACTCCTGATCTTTCTCACGGTAGAGCTTTCGCAATTCCTCGCTTATTTCCTCAGGCGTTGGGTACTCTTTATTGAGCTTGTGGATAAGCTCCTGTACTTCGGCAAATCCGGGCTTGGCCCGGCGGAAGGTTTCGTGCTCCTGAATAGCCGCCGATTTGTTCTTGGTATAAGATTGTATGTACTCGTGGTTGTGGGAAAAGGTCTTGGCGTCATTGTGGGTAGTGTTCTTCACCCAAATCACATTTTCTATATAGTTTTCCTTGCCAAACTCTGCTTCCAGCAGCGTCGAGAGCCGATGCGTTACTTTATTCTTATCGTCTTTGTCGTCAATACTGGTAAAAAACAAGGCATCCGGGGCCATCAGGTCGCGTGCCAGCGGAATGCGGTCGGCCAGCATAGACAGCCAGCTTGAATTACGGAAGCTATCCTTATATACAAAATCATTACTGCCGCTGTTATAAGGGGGATCTATGTAGATGGTGTTGATCAATTCCCGGTACTTATCCTGAATCAGATTCAATCCCTGATAATTGTCCGATTCCAGTACGAGCCCATTGGTGGATTCTTCCAGATTTACCTCAGTTGAAAGAAGATGGAGTAAGCTGTACTTGAAGTCTACCTTAAAATGCTTCGTATCGACTGGTAGTTTTTTCCACTGCTTTGTTCCAACCTGGCCCGGCAGGAAGTTAATTTTCCCCTGCTTTGATGCTGATACTTTTACCAACAGGTCATCAATAGCTACTTCGTCCCACTTATCTAGCGCCTTCTCCCCAAACAACGTCTTCCACTCTGTGACCTGAGCATCATTGGCAAGTACCTCTTCCAGCACGGGGCGGGCGGCTTCTTCGCCCAGGTAAGCCACCAGCCGGTCCAGGGTAATGACCCACTCGGTACGGAGCACAAACTTCTTCTTCTCCCAGAGTTTTTTCTGAAAGTCCTCGATCTGAGTCACAAAGTCAATGATGGTGTCGGCAATGGACTTAAACACCTTGATGGTTTTGAGGCGGTGTTTCAGGCGGTCGAAGTGGGCCTCGGTGTCGGTCACGTAGAGGTCGTCCACGCTGATCAGTTCCGACTTGATGTAGAAATCCAGTTCCCGTTCCAGAAAGCCTTTTAGGTTTTTGTGGATGAAGAAATCGTGCTTGTTCTTGCGGGTGTAGTGGTGCAGCTTTTTGAGCAGCAGGGGGTGGCCGTCCTGTTCGCGCCACAGCCCGGCAAGTAACGGAATTTTCCCAAACGCCTTTTTCAATGACTCGTAAGCTTCTTTATCGAGGGCATCCTGCTTGCTACTGCCCTTCACGCGGGCCTTTTCGGCCTCATCGAGCGGGCGATAGTCAAAGAAAAACGTCGCCTCGTCGTCGGTCAGCCGGGTAGCGTCGGGGTGCAGGACAAAGTAGTTGGTTTCCTCGGCTTTCACATTGCCCTGTTCCAGTTGGGCCTCGTGCAGCTTAAAGTTGACGACCAGCGTACCATCGGTGGTGGGTACCTTAAAAGCATACTGCTGGAAAGTCTCCGACGACTTGATGTAGTATTGGTCGTGGTTGGTCCAGTGAAAGTGGGTTTCCTCCCCGTTGTAGGGTACCATGTACTTCTCGTTCTTGCCAAAGCGGCGCTTGCTGATAAAATCGCCCTTATCGTAGTAGCGCGAGAAGAACAGCGTCAGGTGGTTGTAGATCTGGTTTTCGGTCTCAACGGATACGTTGGCCTCGGTAACCTGACCTTTCAGCGCCCGGTACTGATTTATTTTATCCTTCCCGAATATTTCCAGCGTTTTCCTTTTTCCTTCATCGGCTTCCAGCCACCCTTTGATCAGATCTTCTTTTTCCAGCTCAGCCAGTTGCTCCCGCAATTGGGCTGACTCCTCAGTCGAAAGCGTATGCAGTTGCTCCTTGACCTTGTTAATCAGGAGGTTCTCAATGAAATCTTTGATCTCCTTCTTCTTGTAATGAAGGATTTTATAGACCCCAAAGTCAAGGTCTTGCGTTTCAAACTGGAAAAGCTGGTTAAGGAATTGTTTCAGTTGATGGAGTGAGGTAGTGGTATTGGCCATCATTGAGTGTCCTTTTTTTGATCAAGTAATAATTCCCTAACGTCAATTTCCAGAATCCGAGCAATCTCGTAGAGTACTTCAAGCCGGGGCTGCTGCCGGTTTTGAACGTAGCCATTCACTATATTATAGCTTTTACCGAGCTGTTCGGCCAGCCAGGTTTGCTTAATACCCTTTCGTTCAAGTACTTCTTTAATTCTGTTCATTTCAAGCAGGGAATTGGGCCGTTAAAGTACTACTTTTTATAGTACTTTGCCTTGGAATTTGATATATAAAGTGTTTGTTTTTTAGTGTTTATTTTATAGAAAAATAGTCGAATTTCATTCTCTACTCCTTTATCCACTTATCTCCACCCACTATGGGTCTGGGATACTCAACTCCCAGCGTCACCCCATACTGCTGCTGCTGTTCCGGCGACAGCTGCCATACCTTATGCACCAGCTCAGCGGGTACCTGGGCCAGCTCGGGTAGCCAGTGTTTTGCGTAGGCTCCATCGGCGTCGTACTTCTGGGCCTGCGTGTAGGGATTGAAATAGCGGTCTTCGCGCGGGTCGTTGCCCACGCCAGCCACGTAGTTCCAGTTGCCCCAGTTGCTACACACGTCGTAGTCTACCAGCTGGCTCTCAAACCAGGCCGCGCCCCAGGTCCAGTCAATGCCCAGGTCTTTGGCCAGGAAGCTCGCCACATTCTGCCGGCCGCGGTTGGACATAAAGCCCGTGGCGGCCAGCTCGCGCATATTGGCGTCAATGAGCGGTACGCCGGTATGGCCGGTTTTCCATTTTTCAAATAGCGCCTCATCGTGCCGCCAGCGCTTGTCTTTGTCAAGGCGCAGGCCGGAGGCTTTGAAAAGCCGGGTACCCCAGCGCAGCATCACAAAGTGGAAGTAGTCGCGCCAGAGCAGCTCAAAAATCAGCCAGTAGGTAGAAGAATTGGCCGTGCGCTCGGTTTCGTAGCGTTTTACTTCCTCGTAGATGTGCCGCGGCGACAGGCAGCCCAGCGCCAGCCAGGCCGACAGCTTAGAAGAGTAGTCGGCCCCCAGCATGCCGTTGCGGGTTTCCTTGTAGGTGGCCAGGTGGTCGCCTTCCCAGACATAAGCACGCAGCCGGTCGAGGCCCGGCTGCTCGCCGCCCGTGAAGGGCAGCGCGCCCCGCGGGTCAGGTTGCTGGATTTCCTCTTCCGTAAAGCCCAAGTTGGCAAGGGTAGGTAGCTCATCTGTCTTGAAATCTGGGGGTAGGGTAAGGCTGTCTGGTGCGGCTACGGTGGGGCGAACGCGTACGTTTTTCTCTACCTGCTTGCGAAAATCCGTAAAAATATCAGGAAGCCTGTTGAAACCAAAGGGCAGGTCGCGCACGTGGTAGAGCGTGCTCATCCAGGTAAACACCATGTCGACGTTGAGCGTTTTGAGGCGCTTGCTTAGCGATGACTCCACATCATTTTCCTCCTGAGCTACTTCCTTGCTCAGGTGTAGCTCGGTGATGTCGTACGTTTGGGCCAGTTCGGCCAGTACCCGCTCAGGCTCGCCGATGCGAACCAGCAGGTCACCACCTTTTTCGCGTAGCGACTTACGCAGATCGGCCACGGCTTCGAGAATAAAACGGGCGCGGAAGGAGCTGGTTTTTCGAAAGCCAAGGGCAGAGGGCTCAAAATGCCGGGGGTCCAGTATATAAACAGGTAAAACCTCATCGGCCTTTTGGGTAGCTCTGAGGAAACCTTCGTTATCGTGCAGCCGCAGATCGTTGCGGAACCAGTAGAGAATGCGTTGGGACATGAAAAACGGTACTTGATTGGTTCTGTCCTGCAAACATACGGCAAATGCGAAAGGTTTTGGGAATCGGTACGAAAAGAGGTTACCGAATTACTGGCGGACTACCCAGCCTTTGACGCCGGAAGAAGCCAGTTCAATAAGCTCGAAATTCTGGTGGGTACCTAGTATGGGTACGGTGGCGGGCTCTTCCAGAAAAGTGTAAACGGCTGCCTGAGGTAGTGCGGCGTCGTATACGGGCGTGTTGGTGGTCAGTTGGGTACGGCGCAGGGGTGGGTAAATTTCTCTTAAAACAGAACGAGGCAGATAGCCCTCGGTGCCAGCCGGCGTGCGTACCCGTACCCATGCCCCCGAGCCACCCATTACATGTACAATCTGATTTTTATCCAGCGTTTCGATACCTTCAGCCCGGGATTGGGGTGCAACGCGCAGGCTCGATGCCGACAACAGGCGCAGCGTATCGCCCAGCAGAGCGGGTGGCGGCAGCGTTTGGGTAGGGGTACCTAGCCCCACCCGGATAAAAGGTAGTGGATCAATCGCCCCGCGCCCCGACTCATAAATGCCGAAATGCAGGTGCGGTCCGGTGGTGCGGGCATTGCCGGTATTGCCAATAAACCCCAGCGTGTCGCCCGGCTGTACGCGTTGCCCCTGGGTTACGTTCCAGGAGTCGAGGTGAGCGTAGTAGAGGTTGAGCCCATGCGCCTGGTCGCGGAGAAATACCGTATTTCCCCCCAGATTGTTGGTGCCTACCCGGGCGTAGCCAGCCACGGGGGCCAGCGCCGGGGTACCCCTGGGCGCAAAAATGTCCACTCCCTCGTGGCTGCGTCGGCCGCCGTCGCGGTTGGCACCCCAGAAGCTGCTGATTTGAGTGCTATTTCGGCCCTGCACCGGAAAAGACAGCAAAGGTTCACGGGTGACTGATAGCGTATACCGCCCGCTGCGCAGCAGCTCGGGCTGAATCCGGATCAGGTGGGTTTTGCTGCGGCGAACTTCCCACCGCAGGCGGTTGGTATCTGCCTGGGCAGAGAGTACCCGGTCGGGTCTTTCGCCCCGTTCCCATTCAAACACGTCCACAAACACTCTGGTAGTATCTGTTCCCTGTACGGCTACGTCGATGAGCAGCACATCGCCTCGCTCGGCCTGAATACGGTAACCGACGGCTAGCGGTGATTGGGCCGGGAAGTAGCCACTTTCACGGTAGGGTAGCGTAATGAACAGAGAGTCGCGCAGGGAGCGTTCGGCGGCGGTAAACCACAATTTTCCCAGGGCGGTACGGTCAAGGTTGGCGGCTTTCAGCGAGCGGGCGTATTGTTCATGGGGCGATGGCGACGAAAAAATGCCCTTGCCGGGGCCAAACAGCTCGCAGGAGGTAAGGCTTACGGTAAGAGCCAGAAACAGAATATAGATTGCCAGTTGACGGGTCATTTCGCGAATGGATAAGTAAACATCAATGAAGTGAATCCAGGGATTGGATTCACTTCTGCTCACTTATAAAATCTGTGCCCGCCACAAAAAAAGTCCTTACCGGTTGAAGGATAAGGACTTTGTATAATTTTCCTGCGGTGTTGAGTGATAATGCTGAATAGCTTATCCGAAGTTAATGGATTATTCACTCATTCAAAATTAAAACTAATAGCTCAGTACCGTAAACTCCGTGCGGCGGTTGCGCTGATGCTCCTCTTCGGTTTTGGCATTTTGCACAATCAACTGCCGTTCACCGTAGCCTTTGGCGGTAAGGCGGCTGGCGTCGATGCCGCGCGAGATCAGGTAATTCACCGCCGACTGCGCCCGCTGTTGTGACAGGTTGTTGTTGTACGCGTCGGTAGCACGGGCGTCGGTATGCGAGGCCAGCTCGATGTTGAGCGTCGGGTTATCTTTCAGAATCTGCACCAGTTTATCAAGCTCCACGGCGGCATCCGGACGAATATTGTACTTGTCCAGATCATAGTAGATATTTTCCAGCACGAAGGTTTTGTTTAGTTCCAGGTTGTCCAGCTTTACCATCACGCGGTAGGTAGTGTCAGTGAGTACCTTATTGAGAAAAATCGGCGGGATACTCTTGCCATCCATCGTAAAGGGCTCGCGTTTGCTGATGTAGCCTTTTTTCTCCACCAGCAACACGTAATCCTTGCCTTCTTCCAGCTTGTACTTGCCAAACTCGCCCTCGTCGCCGGTCACCAGCGTAGACAGCTCCACATCAGCGCTATCGGCCAGAATACGCACCTTGGCCGAGTCAATCGGCTGGGGAGCCTCGGTGTTGGTCAGCACGGTTCCCGCCAGAAAATACCGCACTACTTTCAGCTCTCCCTTGATGTAGTTGGGGTTGTTGGGGTTCAGCGGGCTGTTGGGATCATTCTGCGCCAGTATGGTCGAGTCGGGCTCTTCCTCCTGCGGAATGGAGAAGAAGTAAATGTCATCGTCGCCCTTACCGCCTTCGCGGTTTGAAGCAAAAAAACCATTTTCCACATCCTCATAGAATACAAATCCAAAATCGTCCTGGGGGGTATTGAAGGGAATACCCAGGTTTTCGATAGAAATGATACCCTGCGAGCGGGACGCCACAAAAATATCCAACTTACCCAGACCAGGGTGTCCGTCGGAGGCAAAGTACAATTTATTATCGGGCGACACATAGGGAAACATCTCATCTCCGGCGGTGTTGATATCCTTGCCCATATTGACGGGCTTGCTGAACCGGCCCGACGCATCCATGTTGGTACGGTAAATGTCGATACCACCGGCGCCACCGGGGCGGTTGGAAGCAAAGTAGAGCGTCTTGCCGTCGCGCGAGAAAGCCGGAGAGCCATCCCAGGCCAGGGAGTCGTTGACGGGCAGGTACTTGGGCTCCGTCCACTGCCCATTTACCAGGCGGCTTATGTACAGGTCTACATCTACGGTACCTTTGCGCTTGCCGGTGTTGCCGCGGGCAAACACCAGCGTTTTGCCATCGGGCGTAAAAGCCGGTGAACCCTCGTTGGCTTCCTCGGCAAAAACGGAGGCGCTGAACAGGGTAGGGCTGCCAGTAGCTTCGCTGGGTTGTTCCCCGATTTTTATCTTGTACAGCCCCAGCATGGACTGTCCGTTATTTTTATAGACTTTCTCTTTCTTCGAGGCCGACATTACCAGCTCATCTCCCAGCACCGTGGGCGAAAACTCCGCTCCCGGCGTGTTGAAAGGCAGGTCGAGTACGGTCACTTCCATTTTTTTCTGGGCAATCCGGTCAGTAATTTTCAGCGTTTCAATTTCCCGGAAAGCACGTTCCTGCAAAGTTTTGCTGGCGTTGGGATTGTCGGCAAATTTGGCAAACTGCTCCTTGGCCTGCTCGTACTTTCCAGCGGCTTTCAGGGCGTAGGCATACTGAAAACGGGCGTCAGTGTCGGCCGCGTCGGCTTCGAGCGCTTTTTCGTAGTAGGGAATAGCCTCGCGGTACCGGTTGGAAAGCCGGTACGACTCCGCGATCAGGAAATTGGCGCGGGCGGTTTCGTAATTTCCCTCGGCCGCCTTTTTCAAATCTTTCAGGGCCAGGTCGTATTCTCCGTTTTCAAATTTCTTGGTTCCCTGTTTGTAAGCTTGCATGGCCGGGTTACAGGCCTGCAAAAGAATGCACAGGCAGAGTGTGAGTAAGCCCGATGCATGAGGACTTGGTATTTTCATAATCGTATAGTTGGATACAATCCCGGTGTAAGTATCAATAGGTGATGTACTTTCTTAAAGACAATACTACTAAAACAACGTTGGTAAATAAAATTCTACGAAGGAGTAACGATTTTTTTTATAAAAAATTGAAAAAAATCCCCGACAGAAACATCAGAATCTGCCGGGGCTGCACGGAAAACCGGATACCGGGCTTATTCCCCCTGTCCGAGCGAATAGCCGGTCTGCCCATCGAAGGTGTACAGGTTTTCGGTTTTGATGGTATCGTAGCCTTTTTCGTTGAGCAGGGCCAACTGCTGCCAGATGGCTTTCTTCTCTATACGGCTGCCCTTACCCCCCGGCTCCACAAACCGGCAGCGCCAGTGATCGGTGCAGAAGGTCTCGGGTACCCCTTCCGGATATACCTTTACGCCCCGGTTGGAAATCATCTTTAATTGGAGCGGGGCATCCGGCAGCGACGAGAGGGCTTTGCCGAGTTCCTCGGCCGTGCCGGCCGTCCAGTCCAGAAAGATATCCACACCCACCAGCTCCTTGGTCTGCCGGGCTTCGGTGGCGGTACTGATGTGGATGGGCTTGGG
>CATMVR010000132.1 GCA_950075905.1 uncultured Persicitalea sp.
CTGGGTCGACCAGTTGGCGCCGGCATAGACGGCCTGCGCACGGGTGACGAGGACGGGGGCGGCGGCCGTAGCGCCCTCGACCTCGCGCAGGATCGCGGCGGCGTCCTCATCGGTGAGGGTCGAGGAGGCGCCGGCGCCGAGCCTGACGCCGCCCTGCGTGACGTTGCCGGACTGGATGATGGCGAGATTGGCGCCGAGCGACTTGATCTGGCTGTCGACGCGCTCGCGGGCGCCCGACAGAGCCGTGAGTAGCCCCGTAGAGGCAAAGCGTTGTAGCGTAATGACCTGATCGTAGTTTTGTTGCCGGATTTTTTGCAATAGCGCCCATAATCCCCGGTAGCGGTCTTTTTTCTTATCCCACACCAGCACATTATGAAGGTAGGGATGGCCGACAAAAAGCCCCTCGTGGCCTTTCCGGACCAGAAAATCAAGTTGGGCGGTGGGGTATGCCTGATGCAGGTTTTCCAGGACGGAGGTAGCCAAAATGGCGTCGCCCAGGAAGGCAGTTTGAATAACCAGAATTCGTCGGAGAGTCATAGATAAAAAGGTATCCGGCAAAAATCCGTAATTTTGCAGACACCACCGAAAATTTTCGGGCAGGTTTTTGTGTTTGATAAGAATGAAGAAAAATAACACCCGCAAACGACTGACCACCGGGGCGACTATTCCCAACGTCCAGGAAGAATACCAGGTACATACCCTCCCCAACGGCATCCGGATTGCGCACAAGCAGGTTTCTCACACGCAGATTGCCCACTGCGGCATCATGCTGGATATTGGCAGCCGCGACGAGTCGCCTGAGCAGCAGGGTCTTGCGCACTTCTGGGAGCACATGGCTTTTAAAGGAACCGAGCGCCGCCGGTCGCACCATATCATCAACCGCCTGGAAATTGTGGGCGGGGAATTGAACGCCTATACTACCAAAGAAAAGATATGCTTTCATGCGTCGGTACTCAACGAGCACTTTGATAAGGCTCTCGAACTACTGGCCGATATTTCGTTTCATTCGGTTTTTCCGGAAAAGCAGATCGAGCGCGAGCGCAACGTGATACTGGAAGAGATGTCGATGTACTACGACTCGCCCGAAGATGCCATTCAGGACGATTTTGACGCGCTGGTGTTTCCCAACCACTCACTGGGCTATAATATCTTGGGGACAGCCGAAACGGTCAATCGCTTTACCCGCGACGACCTGCGGGCGTTCATCGAAGAGCACCTGGATACCGAACGCATCATCGTGTCGTCGGTGAGCCGGTTACCTTTTGCCAAGGTAGTGCGCATCGCCGAAAAGTATCTGAGCGATATTCCCTTCAAAAAAACAATCCGGCAGCGCACGCCTCCGTCTAGCTACACTCCCGTACGGCAAGAGGTAGCCCGCAACCTCACCCAGGCGCAGTGCGCCATGGGTCGCCCCTCGTACCCCCTCACCGACGACCGGCGCATGCCGTTTTTTACGCTGGTCAATTTACTGGGCGGACCGGGTATGAACTCCCGCTTCAATATGGCCCTACGCGAGCGCTATGGCTTTGTGTATTCCATTGAAGCCAGCTACACGGCCTACCTGGATACCGGTTACCTGGGCATTTACTTCGGAACGGAACAAAAACAGCTTAACCGGAGCATTACACTCATCCACAAAGAACTGAAACGCCTGCGCGAGCAGCCGCTGACTACCACGCAGCTGCACAATACCAAGGTACAACTCATGGGGCAACTGGCGATGTCGGAGGAGAGTAACCTGAGCTTTATGCTCATGATGGCCAAAAGTCTGCTGGATACCGGACGGGTTGAAACCCTGCCCGAAGTGTTTACGCAGGTGCAGAATATCACGGCCGGAGGCTTGCAGGAGCTGGCCCGCGAGATGTTTGACGAGAGCCAGTTTAGCTATCTGATGTTTCTGCCGGAGGAGGAGTAGATGCTACGCCTTTGTTTAATTTGGTAGGCGCGTTGCAAACGCGCTCCTCGTGGGTTCGCGACTTAGTCGCAAACCAGCGTGTTCGACTCAAATACATCATAATCAAAAAAGGCAGTCTTTCGGCTGCCTTTTTTGATTATGATGTATTTTCAAACCCCTTACTTCTTTGCAGCTGCTTTGGGAGCCAGGGAGTTAATGTACTTGGCCAGGGTCAAGGCATCTTCCTTGGGCACCTGCGGCATAGGTACCATGGGTGGGTAACCGGGCCAATTGGCAGGCTCGGGCTTATAAATCAGCTCCACGATCTTCTCATTGGTATATTTTTTCTTAGCTACATCGGTATAGGCAGGACCCACGAGGCGGGCATCTACCCGATGGCAGGCACTACACGTGTACTTATTCATCAAAGCAGTAATATTTTCCGGTACCTTCACCTGAGCGTTGGCGGTGCTGATACCCATCATCAGGGCAACGGCCGTCGCCCACAACATTCCAATTTTTTTCTTCATTTTTTGATTCAAGTAAATAAAAGTACGGTACTCTTCTGATTTCAGGAACAAATGTACGCACACGGGAGCATTTACGAAATTTTATTGGGAGGTTTTTTCGTCCTCCTTATCAAGCTCCCAGGTTACGCGCAGCACCCTGCTTATAACGCCCGTCCGCTCAAAAAAGTGTTGCCAGTGCAATTGCTGCGCTGAAAGATGATCGGTAGGGGATTTGACCTCCACAAACTCGTAAGTATCATCTTTCCAGACCAATAAGTCTGGAAATCCCCGGGTATTCTCGCGAAGATTTTGGGCCATTTCCAGCAGAATGGCGTGCAGTTGGGCGGGTTCCAGGTAGTGCACCAGCAGCTGCACGATGTCCAGCAGGCCCTCAAACCAGGCCACCAGCACGTTGGCCGTACCCAGCTTGCCAGTGTAGGTACTTTGGATCAGGTCGTGAAAAGCCTGCCGGGTAGTGAGTTTGGCCAACCGGTCTTTGAGCAGAGTCTCGCGCTTGAAGTAAAAATCGGGAAGAAAAAAATCGGAAGGTACCCGCTGCAGAGGGTGGTGGATGGCCCGCACGTTGGTATCGTAGATAATGTCCCAGAACACCAGGCCAAACAGCGCCCGCCAGGGTTCGTTTTCGCTGAACAACGCCTGTTGTCCCAACTCCCGGAAATGCTCCATCACCCCCAGCTCAACCCGGTACCGGAATGCTACAGGAATACTCACGGCGTCAGCTTCCTGCAATGCTTTGGTGGTACGGCGCACAATGCGCTTCTTCTTGTTCAGAATCTTTTCCCGGTAATCAAGGCCAAAAAAGCGCTCGTCGGCATTCTGCGGACTGGCAATCATGTCGTCGCACAGGGCCAGGGCTTCCTCCACGGCCCCTATGCGCTGCAGCAGTCGCGCCCGCCGCTCGCGCGAGGGAGCGTGCTCGGTCAGCTGGTAGACAGTCAGGGCCTGCTCGGGGAGCTTTTTGCGTTCGAGCCAGGCCCCCACGCGCAGCACCAGCCGTCGGTAGGAGGGGAGGGCTACGTCACTCAGCTCGCCCACCAGTCCGCCCTGCCAGTTCATAAACCAGTCGTATATTTCCTCAGGCGGTAGCTCGTCCTTTTGCTCGTGGAATGTCTCGGCCGTGAGTGAAATCATGAGCTTGTCCTCCACATCCTGCCGGGTTTCAAACCGCACCGAAAAGTTTTCTTCCTGAAACGACTGAAACTTCACGTGCCCCAGGTCGCGGATCACAAACTCGGTCATGTCGTCGTAGCGATTACCAAAGAACAGAAACTTCATCATCATCACTTCCACCTCGTAGCCTACCTTCACCACGGGTTCCAGGGCGTCCAGTCCTTCAAGCAACTCCTCAAAGGGATATTCGTGCAGCAGCCAGCGCACCAGATCAGGCTTGCGGATACTTTTGGGCGGTAGCACCGGCGGGTTCAGGGCCTGTGTCAGCAGCAGCAGTTCGGGTTTGGTGAATAGGTCTACTACCTCGGCCGCGCGGGCGTTGTGGTTTTCGTTCAGTAGCTCAATGAAGCCGGTTTCGGTCAGTTCGGTCAGGGCTGCCGGAATGTCACTCAGTTCCGAATAGGAAAGCGCATTCACCTTGAAAAAAGCGCCCCGGCGGTTGCTAAACCGCACAAACAGGCACTGTGCATCTTCAGACAGATTTTCGAAAGCGTTCAGAAAATTCATTTCTGATTTGCTCAGGATGGATTGATAGAGTTTTTTGACAAAATCCAGCAGGTACAGGAAATTGTCAAGGTAGTATTTTGGGGGTAAATCAGGCGGATTTTTGTCGGTTGTTTCGGACATCTGGGCTAAGGTGAAAACGGATCATACTCCCAAAACGGGAAGAGGCAGACAGCTAGTACCTGACCTACATAGGCTATTAACAAAACGGATGCATGCCCGATTGAGTTTCATAATCAAAAACAACCATTGTAATTGAAAAATTAGCAGTAAAAATAGCACTATACGCAGTTAAATAGGCCATTCAGTGCCGCTTACTTAGTATTTTGTAAAGAATTGACTTACATTTGTTTTCGATGTCAATTAACCCCTAATACCTTATGAAGACACTTGATACGTACGATTTTTCCGGGAAAAAAGCCCTTGTTCGCGTAGACTTCAACGTGCCTCTCAACGAAAAATTTGAGATCACGGACGACACCCGCATCAAAGCGACTGTTCCTACTATTTCAAAGATACTGAGCAGTGGCGGTTCCTGCATTTTGATGTCCCACCTGGGACGTCCGAAAGACGGGCCTACCGAAAAATATTCGTTGAAACACCTGGTCAATCCGTTGTCCCTGATTTTTGGCCGTACGGTAAAATTTGCCGACGACTGCATCGGGGAACAGGCGCACGAAATGGCGGCCAATCTGCAACCGGGTGAAATTCTGCTCCTGGAAAATCTGCGTTTTTATAAGGAAGAGGAAAAAGGGAACGAAGAATTTGCCGAGAAACTTTCCAAACTGGGCGACGTATGGGTTATGGACGCCTTTGGTACCGCCCACCGCGCCCACGCTTCCACGGCGGTCATCGGAAAGTTCTTTGACGATAAAGTATGCGGCTACGTGATGCAGGCCGAGCTGGACAACGCCCAGCGGCTGCTCGAGCACGCCGACCGCCCCTTCACTGCGATCATGGGCGGAGCCAAAATTTCGGACAAAATCCTGATCATTGAGCGCCTGCTGGATACTGTCGATAACCTCATCATCGGTGGGGGGATGTCCTACACCTTCTCCAAGGCGCGGGGCGGGCAGATCGGTAACTCGCTGCTCGAAGCCGATAAGCAGGATCTGACTCTTGAACTGATGGAAAAAGCCAAGGCCAAAGGGGTCAATCTAGTGCTGCCCCTCGATAATGTTATTGCGGACGATTTCAGCAACGACGCCCAGCGGCAGGTAGTCAAAGCGGGTCAGATACCCGACGGCTGGCAGGGATTGGACATCGGGCCCGAAACCATCGAACTCTTTTCTGACATCGTGTCTAAGTCCAAGACGATCCTCTGGAATGGCCCCATGGGGGTTTTTGAATTTGCCAATTTTGCCAAAGGTACCGATGCTATTGCCAAAGTGGTGGTGAAGGCTACCGAAGAAAACGACGCCTTCTCGCTCATTGGCGGAGGAGATTCTGCCTCAGCGGTCAATAATGCCGGCTACGGCGACCGCGTGAGCTATGTCTCTACTGGTGGCGGGGCTCTGCTCGAATACATGGAAGGTAAAACTTTGCCCGGTGTAGCGGCTCTGGAAGCCTAGAAAAATAGCAAAAAAATATTTTGTAAGCGGCGGCTCCTGTGGGGGCCGCCGCTTTTTTTAGAACTCAGAATTCGTAAATTTGACAATACCCACGCCGATTCTAAAAACTTCATATCTACCCGAGTTAAGATTTTAAACTATTCCCAAACCATGACCGATCAAACTTCCATCAAACTCTACGGAGCTGCCTGGTGCCAGGACAGCGAACGGGTGAAGAACTTTTTGTCCGAAAATAAAATAGACTACGAATACATCAATGTTGAAATAGACAAGGAGGCTTCCTCGCTCCTGGAAGGAATGAACAATGGCAAGCGCATAACGCCCACCCTTGTGGTCAATGGCACTTCGTTTGCTAATCCATCCATCGATCTGGTTTCTTCCCTGCTTGGATTGAATGAAGGGCGTCCCCGGGTGCAGATGTTTGGAGCTGAATGGTGCCCCGACTGCCACCGGGCCAAGGCTTACCTGAAAGACAACGGCATCAATTTCCAGTTTATCAATATCGACGAACACGCCTGGTCTATATCCGTGCTGGAAGAAATCAACAAGGGTAAGCGCATTATTCCCACGGTTATTATAGATGGACAAGCCTACGCTAATCCCGATAATAGAAAACTACGGGAACTGCTGGATATAGAGGAGGAAGCCCAGACGCACCTGTTTGATATTGCCATCATTGGTGGCGGAGCCAGCGGACTTACCACGGCCATCTACGCACAACGCGACCGGTTTTCGACCGTCATTCTAGAAAAACGGATGATTGGGGGCAATGCCTCCCTGACCGAAAAGATTGAGAACTACCCCGGTTTTATGAACATCAGCGGGCCGGAACTGATGGACAAAATGGCCGAACAGGCCAAAACCTACGGGGCCGAGATCAAATTGGGCGCGGATGTGCGGAAAATAAACCAGGAGCATGAAGTATTTCACATCGAAACCAGCTCGGGAGAAATAAAAGCCCGCTCGGTGGTGGTGGCTACTGGCTCTACCTACAAGAAGCTCAACATACCCGGTGAAAACGAGCTGATCGGCGCCGGGGTACATTTTTGCGCCACCTGCGACGGAGCCTTCTACCGCGACCGCACGGTGATTGTAGTAGGTGGGGGCAACAGCGCGCTGGAAGAAGGTATTTTTTTGTCGAGGTTCACTAAAAAAATACTGCTGGTACACCGGGGCGAAGAGTTTTCGGCTTCGTCGAGCTACACGGATAAGCTACCGGGCATGTCAAACATTGAGATTTTTTTGAACCAGTCGCCCGTGGAGTTTATGAGCACTGACGACGGTAAATTCAAAGGGTTGAAAGTGAAGGATAACGCTACGGACGAAGAGCAGATACTGGAAGCCGACGGCGCCTTTATTTTTGTGGGCCTGGTACCCAATACCAAATTTCTGAAAGGAACCGTAGAACTGACAGAACAGGGATTTGTCAAAACCATGCCCGGCTCGGTCGAAACTACGACGCCGGGGATCTTTGCCGCCGGTGACTGCCGCGAGGGAGCCATTGCGCAGGTAGCCGCCGCTACGGGCGAGGGGGTCATTGCCAGCTTTGCGGTGAAAGCCTATCTGAAACTGGAAGAGGTATAGGTGGTTAGCTATTAGGTCGTTAGCTAGTAACTGTTGTCTGTACAGAAATAAGTTGACCATTTTGTGATAGTATAAACTTACAAATGTATCAGTTGATCAGTCAGTTGCGCGAGGTCGCTGGCGAGGTAGTGGGGCTGGGGAGCGAGAGGGTACAGGGCTTGTCCGGGGCGTGCCAGGAACGCAGTCTGCATTCCGGCGCTTCCTGCCCCGGCTATGTCCCAGCCGTGGGCTGCTACCATTAAAATCTCTTCCATAGGTACGTTCAGGTGGCGGGCAGCCATCCGGTAAGTGTCGGGGTGGGGCTTGTACTTGCCCACGGCATCTACCGAGAGAAGTGCTTCAAAAAAGGGTGTTAGTTCCGCGAACTCCATTTGCTTTTTAAGGGCATCTTCCGCCGAGTTGGTCAGGGTGGCCAGGCGGTAGCCCGTATTTTGTAGCCGCGTCAGGTTTTCGAAAATCTCCGGGTGCGGGGGGCGCTGCAAAATGAGCTTTACCAGACGCCCAATCTCCTCGTCGGATACCTCGCAACCAAGCGCCTGGGCAGCCATCCGGAGCGTGGCTTTCCCCACCGCGCCGAAGGGCTGATAGAGGTTAGTCTCATTGCTCACCAGTGAATAGTGGAGCAGCATCGCGAACCATTGGTTGAAGGCAAATTCATGCCCGAGTGAGTCGTTGATCTCGGTTTTCATACTACTCAGATCGAGCAGCGTTTCGTTTACGTCAAAGAGAAGTACCTGCGGCTTTTTCATAGAATGGAGTTAAAAGATGATCAGGGCAGTTGATCAAACAACCTTGCCAGACCTGAAAAGTTGCCAGTAGTATGGCAAACAATAAACCCACCCCCGAGCCGGGAGTGGGTTTACGGATTCTTAACCTAAACTAATCGTATGAGGATCAGTGCCTTGCTCACTTAGTTCGTATTCACCCGACGTTGCAGGTCGTCGGCGCCGGTATTGCGTTGACGGGCTCCCTTCACATTCTGATTACCGAAGCGGTAGGTGAAGGTAAGCCGCACCTGCCGGCTGGGCCAGGTAGAGCGAACTGTGAAATTCATATCTTTATATTGGGTGCTACCCCGGAATTTATTCATCCAGAAGATGTCGCTTACGTTCAGGCGCAGGGTACCCTTCTTTTCCAGAATATTCTTCTGTACTCCCAGGTTGATCATGCCTTGTGGCTGCGCAACAAAGAAACCATAAACGGTTTTGCTGTTGTACCAGCCCGAAACTTCGGCCGACCACTCCTTTGGCAGTTTGATCTGATTGTTGACAAACGCATTGTAGGTAAACTGCTCGATCTCGAATAAATCATCCAGGTAGAAGGTCTTGTAGCGGTTGTAAGTACCCGTCAGGTTGGCCTGCATCGACCACCACTTGGTTACCGGGATCGGCAAAGAAACCGTCACGTTCAGGTTATCCTGGTTGTCCAGGTTTTCTGTGGTTACGAAAGTCTTGTTCTCGGCGGCGATCTGCTGGGGTACTTCCCGGGCAATCATGTCGGTAATGCGGCTGTACGATACACTGGTGTTGATGAAGTTTTTGAACACGTGCGTCAGCTGAAACGAGTGCGTGTACTGGGGCCGCAGGTTGGGGTTACCCCGCTGAAACGTGTAGGGGTCGAGGTAAAACTCAAACGGGTTGAGCGACTGGTAGTCGGGACGATCGATACGGCGGCTGTACGAGAAGTTGAGCACGTTGCTGCTGTCCAGCTGGCGCGATACAAACACACTGGGGAACAGGTTGAGGTAGTTGCGGTCGCGCACTTCGTTCAGCGTTACCGAGTTGCCTACCGAATGCGTGTGCTCGGCGCGCAGGCCCAGCTGGTACTGTGTTTTCTTGCCCAGTTTTCCTCCGTAGTTCAGGTAAGCGGCATTGATATTCTCGGTGTACTTAAACTGGTTGGAGCGCTTGGCGTCAACGACCCATCCATCCAGTTTTACTTCAAACTTCATATTGTTGCCCGAAGCCACGTAGCTCGATTTTACCCCAGCTTCAAACTTACCCTGGCCCAGGGGTTGGGTATAGTCCATTTTCACTACGCCAATTTTAATGTTAGAAGGCATATTGTTGCGGATCATCTCGGGCGTGCCCACCATTTCTCCCGTAGGGTTATAGTAGCGGGTATTCAGGGCATTATGGCTTTTACCGTCATACTGCACGTAGTCAGCGTCGAAAGTCAGCTCTTTGCCCTTGTCGTCAAACTGGTGTTT
>CATMVR010000133.1 GCA_950075905.1 uncultured Persicitalea sp.
GTTGGGGTGCAGGTCAGCGTCCCACGCCTCCTTGACGTCGCACCAGTGGGAGCCCACGTCGCAGCCCCCGAGCCGGAGAAAGTAGGCCGCCCGGCCCGAGTGAGCCCCTTCGCCCTGCAAGGTATAAAATGCTTCCATCACCGGCAGCTGGGCCAGGTCGGTTTCCTGTATCAATTCTTTCGCTTCCAAAGACTTTCTAAATAACTCGTTGTCTATATCAATCTTAATCTGAAATAAACCAAACTCCTTCCCTGGTAGTTCTACAAGTACACAAGAATCTGATTTTGATTATGCGCAAAGATACGATTTCCGGACGTTCATTTCCCGATGGCCTGCTTACCCCCTTCCGGCAAATGGGAGAGCCAATGGCCGGTGACGCGCCCGCGGACGCCGTGATCGACGAGGTAGCCAGATTGGGGGGGCACAGTGCCGTGGGACCGCTGATGAGCTTCCTCACTGAATACGATAATTTCGATATACCCAACCAACCTAACGCTGTTCAGAAATTTATCACTACCCAAACAACCTTTCCTAATTCGTATGATTCAGAGTCTTTTAAAGGGGGATTAGCCTTTTTCTGGAAGCACTACCGGCTGGTATCACTCTTGCTGGGCACGTACTCGCTTCCCTACTGCTACGCCGGGGCTAACGGCGCGCAGGTACTCTGGATTTCGGAGCGGATCAAGTCCAAAACATTTCAACGACTTGAAGAAACCGGTGCCTTTGTGTTTGGAATCATGCAGGAAAAGGATTGGGAAAATGGCGTCAACTTTGCACGGGTAGCCAAGATCCGGCTTCTGCACGCGGCCATTCGCTGGTACACGCTGCGAAGCGGCCGCTGGGATACGGCCTGGGGGCACCCGGTTTGCCAGGAAGATATGGCTGGTACCAACCTGTCTTTTTCGTACATTATCCTGAAAGGGCTGCGCAAATTCTCCGTTTCGGTATCGGCCCGGGAAGAGGCCGACTACCTCCATTTCTGGAATGTGGTAGGGCAGTTGCTGGGCTTACACCCCGACCTGACCCCCGCCAATATGCTGGAAGCCTACCGGCTGGATAAAAGCATTGCCCGGCGACAATTCCGGCCCTCGGAAGCCGGTAAGGGCCTAACCCAGGCGCTACTCAAAGCCATCGAGCAGCAGGTAACCTCCCCCACCCTGATGAGCCTGCCGGCGGCGCAGATGCGCTTTTTTCTGGGTGATACCACGGCAGACCTCCTCGGGGTACCCCCGGTGCAGTGGGAAGAGCGCTTTGTGAAACTGGCCCTGCAAACCCCAATTTTCCCGCAGCTACTGGCCTTGCAGAAGCCCACCTCGCCGGTGCTGGAACGGTATTGGCGGTGATTAGCAGTCAGCTATTTGCTTATTAGCACGTAGCTTTTCTTATACAACGAAAAGCAGCATCCCTTTTTCCAACCAGGATACCTGCACAAAGTATGGCATTTCGTCAGTCAGCAAAAGCTCCGTAGGTTTTTTCCACCAGGCGAATCAACGGCGGGCGCAGAAAGCGTCTTTTGACCGTCACCACAAACAGATTGTCGTAGTCGCTGTCGGGTATTTCCTTCTTAACATGCGTCACGGGCAACTGATCCAGCAGCGGCAGCAACGTATTGCTATGTCCTACTACCAGGGCATTGCCCCGGAGTTTGGTCAAGTGCCGGGCTACTTCCCACAGCGTATCCACACCATAGGGACGGATGGACGCCCCCACCGCCCGCGCCAGCGGCTCGGCCGTGCTGCGGGTACGGGTGGTGTTGGTGGAGTAGATGTACCTGATATCTTTGCCCGAAAGTGAATCTAGCAGGGCCTGTGCGCGTTGCTGGCCCGCGGGTGTCAGGGGTGGGTCACTGGCCGGTTGACTGGCTTTTTCGGCGTGTCGAACCAGATAAATATTTGTCGGAGAGCAACTTGCCAATAACCCCAGCGCGAGCAGGAGGGCGGGTGAAAACCGTAACTTATTTTTCATCGAACTATCTTTGCCTAAACTGGCTTACAAAAAAGTATTTTTCATTTTTGTAAATATAGACAAATCATCGTGATCAGGCCTCCTGGCCAACCTACTTTATGCAAACGAGTAGCATCCATCAACAAGAACCTATCTGCGCCCTGGCTACCGCACCGGGCATCGGGGCCATTGCGGTCATCCGCCTGTCCGGCGAAGGGGCCATCGAGCTGGTCAGCCGGCATTTTCGGGGTAAGGACCTGACCCAGGCCGGGAGCCATACCGTTCATTTCGGTACCCTGCGCACCCAGGATACTATTATTGATGAAGTACTTGTTACTGTGTTTCGGACGCCGCGCTCTTTTACTAAAGAAGACGCCGTAGAAATATCCTGCCACGGTTCCGACTACATCATCCGGCAAATCCTGAAACTGCTCGTCCGCGGCGGGGCACGCATCGCCCGGCCGGGGGAGTTTACCCAACGCGCTTTTCTGAACGGACAGTTTGACCTTGTGCAGGCCGAAGCCGTAGCCGACCTCATCGCCGCCGACTCGGAGGCCAGCCACCGCACCGCACTGACGCAGCTTCGGGGCGGATTTTCCAAAAAATTGCAGGCTTTGCGTGAGGAGCTGATTCACTTTGCCTCCCTCGTGGAACTGGAACTGGACTTTGGCGAGGAGGACGTGGAGTTTGCCCAGCGCGACGATCTCCGTCAGCTGATTCACAATTTGCAAATGACCATTGCCCCGCTGATCGAGTCCTTCGACTACGGCAACGCGCTGAAAGACGGCGTACCGGTGGCCATCATCGGCTCACCCAACGTGGGGAAATCTACGTTGCTCAACGCTCTGCTCAATGAGGAAAAGGCCATCGTGACCGAGATTGCCGGCACCACCCGCGATGTGATCGAGGATACGCTGGTACTGGAAGGTCTGAAATTTCGCTTTATCGATACGGCCGGTATCCGGGAGACGGTAGACATCGTAGAGTCGATGGGCATTGAACGCTCCCGCAAGGCGATGGAAAAAGCCGATGTGGTACTGTTGCTTTTTGATAGTGAATTTACTTATCAGGAAATCGCCTTGTTGGCCCGTGGCCTTCCCGAAGAAAAAAAAGTGATTTGGGTGCAGAATAAAGTTGATATTCACGACCCACTTCACCTGAACCATGAAACAGCACTTATTTCAGCCCATAGCCAAACCGGGCTCGAAACGCTGAAAAAAGCTATTATCTCCAAAGTCCGGCATCAGGTAGGTACGGACACCGTAGTGACCAACGCACGGCATTACGAACACCTGGTAAAGACCTCTGCGGCACTGGATGAAGTACTCGAAGGCCTGGACGCAGGCGTCACCGGCGATTTTCTGGCGCAGGATATCCGGCTTGCCTTGTATCACCTGGGGGAAATCACCGGGACGATTGTGTCTGATGATTTGCTGGCGAATATTTTCTCGAAGTTTTGTATCGGAAAGTAACTGTTTGGTTGACACTATGCAGATTTGAAATTGGATTTACAATCTGCATAAACTTTCTCTAACCTATATAAACCAAGCCCCCCATGAAAAAATCCATCAAAAAAATACATACCGCCGAGTACCGGCCCATTGCCGACCTGACCACCTACTCTCCCCTGCCCACGCGCTCACTGGATCAGATCGACCCGTTTCTTTTTCTGAACCACCACGGCCCGCAGGTGTACACGCCCGGCAACAACGGCCTGCCGTTTGGCCCGCACCCGCACCGGGGCATGGAGACGGTCACGTTTATTCTGGACGGCGACATCATGCACAAGGATTCGGGGGGCCACGAGAGCGTCATCACCGCCGGGGGGGTACAGTACATGACCGCCGGCCGGGGGCTGATCCACGCCGAAGTGTCGTCGGAGCAGTTTAAGCAGGAGGGCGGGGCGCTGGAAATCCTGCAACTCTGGCTCAACCTGCCCGCGAGCTTCAAAATGGTGGAGCCCGCCTACCTGGGCTTGCAAAAAGAGGATATTCCAAAGCTGACGCTGGACGAGGGCCGGGTTACGGTAGACCTTATTTCCGGGGCCTGGGGCGAAACCAAAGCCGCCTTCATCACACCTACTGACATTCACCTGAACCTGATTTATTTTGATCAGGGCGGACAATTAACCGTGGAGGTGGAGGCCGGCCGCAATGTATTCTTCTACCTCATCCGGGGCGAATTGCATGTAAACAACACACTGGTAAAGCCTGTTCACCTGGTGGAGTTCGATACCCGAGCCGGGAGTATTTCGATGGCCACTGATCAGGGGGCTATCCTGTTGTACGGCCACGCCGAGCCCCTGAACGAGCCCGTAGTAGCGCAGGGGCCTTTTGTGATGAATACCGAGCAGGAAATCCGGGAAGCCTACCGCGATTATCAGCTGGGAAAATTTGGGCGCTGGGATGGCTAAGCCACTACCAGAGTACCATAGCTCCCGGTTTTTTGGAGAAGTAAGGCAATGGCTGGAAGGGCTGACCGATGCTACCGGAGTTTCACTGGCTGAGCCCGAATCGGGCCGGTTTTTGCTAGAAAACCAGAGGGGGACCTCCGTGTTGCTCCGGCTGCAACCCCTGCTGGCCGATCTACCGGCCGACGCCTCCCTTTCCTACCAGCTCCCGGCGGGTACCCGAACCATTACCCTGTGGGAAGATGTCTGGCGTAGCAAAAAAGACATTGTTCAATCGCGCATTTGCGCATTGATAGGACAATCGCAGCGTATCCCTGGGCGGGTAACTACCGTTCGGAAAATTGACCGCCCCACCACAAAGCGCTTTCTGGAAGAAAACCATTTGCAGGCACCGGTCCTGAGCAAACACAAGTACGGGCTGTTTCTGCCCAGCCGCTACTACCGGGTTTTGGCGCCTCCACCGGCTATGCCGAACAAAGAAAGTACCGAAAGCGAACTTCTGGTAGCCGTGGCTACCTTTGCCCACCCACGCACCTTTGTGCGCGGCGAGCTACCCCACCGCTCCTACGAAATGGTACGCTTTGCCAATCTGAAAAATACGACGGTGGTGGGAGGGCTCGACAAGCTGCTGCAGCATTTTATCCGGGAACATCAACCCGACGACATCATGACCTACGTGGATCTGGAATGGTCTGCCGGGGCAAGCTACCAGAAGCTCGGCTTTGTGCCCCAGGGAGATACTCCCCCACTCAGTTTTTGGGTAAATACCGCTACTTTTGAAAGGTACCACCCGCACCGGCTACCCGACCCGATCACGGAAGAAACCGCGGCGGCAGCGGGTTTCGTTAAAGTACACAATGCCGGTAGTCAAAAATTGGTAAAAGTACTGTCCCCAACCACCCAATGAGCATGATCGTTATTCTTGGCCCCACTGCCTCGGGCAAAACGCACCTTGCCACCCATTTGGCCCACCGCATCGGGGGCGAAATAGTCAGCGCCGACTCCCGGCAGGTATACCGGGACATGAACATCGGTACTGGCAAAGACCTGGACGAATACGTGGTGGCCGGGATGCATATACCCTACCATCTGATCGATATCCGGGAAGCAGGAGAAAAATACAACGTGCACGAGTTTCGGCAAGATGCCTCCCGGGCCATCCGGGAAATCGGGCAGCGTGAAAAGGTACCCATCCTGTGCGGAGGTACCGGCCTGTACATACATGCGCTGCTCTGTCAGCCCCGGTATACAGCTGTACCCATTGACCTGGCAGCCCGTCAAAAACTGGATACCCATACACACGACGAATTGCTGCAAATGCTGCAAACTCTGTCTTTACCAACTGACTACAAAGCCGATGTGTCTACCAAAAAAAGAACCATCCGGGCCATCGAGATAGCCCACTACCTCGCTAGCCATCCTGATTTTGAGATGCCTGTATCCAAAGTGCCTGACTACGTGATCTTTGGCCTGAACCCGCCCGTTAACACCCGCCGCGAACGCATAAGCCAGCGCCTGCGCGATCGCCTACAAAATGGACTCATCGAAGAGGTCCAGGGCCTGCTGGCCGGGGGAATTTTGCCTGCAGATCTGATTTATTACGGATTGGAGTATAAATTTGTTACCGAGCACCTGATCGGACTTCTGTCGTATGACGCCATGGTGCAAAGGCTGGAAACCGAAATTCACCGGTTTGCCAAGCGGCAGATGACCTACTTTCGCAAGATGGAACGCGACGGTATGCTGATTCACTGGCTGGATCCTAACCAGAGCCTCGAACAATGGATACAAAAGATAGTTTCTATAAGTACTTAATACCCCTTTGAGAAAATGACCAAAAACCTTTCGACTACATTACTACTCGTCATACTGGCCGTAACCGATGCGTACCTGCTATCTCACCCCAATCTCATTGGCCGTATCGGGGTTTTCATTTACAAGCACGATTACATCAAAACATTTCCGAGGGCCCTGGCAACGGTGGTTCTGGTGATTGGCGTTAGTCTTTTTTTATGTGAGGTAGTTCGCAGAGCAACTCCCCCCCGCACCGCTCTGACCTGGTACTCCCTGTTGTTGGTGCTGGGCATAGCCCTGTTTGCCTACGTGTACCTTACTTTTTCTTCGTTCACCTACGGACTTACCGGCAAATCTTTCATTTACGGTGCCCATCTGCTACCCATCATCCTGATTGGGCTATTTGGCCGTTACCTGATTCTGGCGTTTAATCAGGCCCGAAAAAACCCTGACCTATGAGTATACGTGTGCTCTTGCTGAGCGGCTTTCTTCTGATGCTGGCCCTGTACGCCAGCGCTCAAACCTCCTATCTGCTCCGTCCCGATCGGGTGTTTGACGGCGAAAATTCGCATCAGGGCTGGTCGGTTTGGGTGGTCAATAATCGCATTGCGGCCGCGGGACCCGAGGGTACCTTCGCCCCGGAAGCTAAGAAGGCCGAAGTCATTGACCTGAAAGGAATGACACTCCTGCCTGGTCTGATTGAGGGGCACTCCCACCTGTTTCTGCATCCCTACAACGAAACGCCCTGGGAGGATCAGGTTCTGAAAGATTCACGGTCGTACCGCACCGCCCGGGCGGTCAACCACGCCCGATTAACGCTGTTAGCAGGTTTTACAACGGTAAGAGACCTGGGTACCGAAGGCGCCGCCTACGACGATGTCGGTCTGCAAAAAGCTATCAATGAAGGACTTGTACCCGGCCCCCGGATGATTATTGCCACCAAGGCGCTCATTGCTACCGGAAGCTACGCCCCCAAGGGATTTGGCAGTGATGTAGACATTCCGCAAGGGGCCGAGGAGGCCGACGGGCACGATGATCTGATTAGGGCCGTTCGGACGCAGATCGGAAAAGGGGCTGACGTCATAAAAATATATGCCGATTACCGGTGGGGATTGAACGGCGAAGCTCGTCCTACGTATAGCGAAGAGGAAATTCGGCTGATTGTAGAAACCGCCCGCAGCAGTGGCAGACCCGTAGTAGCACATGCTTCTACGGCCGAAGGCATGCGACGGGCCATTATGGCGGGGGTAGAAACAATAGAGCATGGCGACGGCGGTACACCGGAAATATGGAAACTGATGCAGGAAAAAAATGTAGCCCTGTGCCCCACTCTCGCCGCCGGAGAAGCCATCAGCGAATACCGCGGCTGGAAAAAGGGTACCGACCCCGAACCCGCCCGGATCAGCCAGAAGAAAAAGAGCTTTGGCGAAGCCCGCCGTGCGGGCGTACCCATGGTCATGGGCGGAGATGTAGGCGTATACGCCCACGGTACCAATGCCCGCGAAATGGAACTGATGGTGGAGTACGGCATGAAACCCCTGGAAGTAATGAGGTTGTCGACAGCTGGCAACGCCCGGATATTTCACCAGGACAAGCAGTTGGGCGCGGTCAAAAAAGATTTACTGGCCGACCTGATCGCCGTTCGCGGCAATCCCGAAGAAACAATTTCTGCTATCCGGAAGGTAGAACTGGTGATGAAAGACGGGAAAATTTACAAATCACCACAAGGAAAGCAGTAAGTCTTCAAATCCCCGTTTTGAAGCAACAAAGTGAGGTTTTTGGTAGATAGTGCAGATTTTTTTTTGGATATTGCAAGCACAAAGATTTTCTGCACTTCGGCAAAAGTTACCTCCAATTAATCAGGAAATAGTTAATTGTTCCTGATTATTGAACCTAAACGTCAATTTTGAAAAAGCACCTGAATACATTTCCATAAACCGACAAAACTTTTTTGTTACTCTAATTTTTTTCGATTATCTATATGTCACAATCAGCCGAATTGACCCTTGATGGTCAACAGTATACGTTTCCGGTCATCGAGGGCAGCGAACAGGAAAAAGCCATCGATATTGGCAAGCTGCGCGATAAAACCGGGTACATCACCATAGACAGTGGTTTTAAAAATACCGGTTCTACCCAAAGTGCAATCACCTTTCTGGACGGAGAGCAGGGGATTCTGAGATACAGAGGGTATTCCATTGAAGATCTGGCCGAAAAGGCCTCTTTTCTTGAAGTAGCCTACCTGCTCATATACGGCGATCTTCCCACGCAGGAGCAGTATCAGGAGTTTGAGTACCAGATTCGCACGCATACGCTGGTCAATGAGGATATGCGGAAAATCTTTGAAGGATTTCCCGTCAACGCCCACCCAATGGGGGTACTTTCCTCTCTGGTGAGCGCCATGAGCGCCTTCTACCCCGACTCCTACGACTCCAATGCCCCGGCTGATACCGAAATGCACATCATTCGGATGCTGGCCAAACTGCCTACCATCGCTACCTGGTCGTACAAAAAATCACAGGGGCACCCGGTCAACTACCCCAACAACGACCTGGACTATTGCTCCAACTTCCTAAACATGATGTTTGCGCTGCCGGTAGAGAAGTACGAGGTAGATCCGGTAGTTTCTAAAGCCCTGAATAAGCTTTTGATTTTGCACGCCGACCACGAGCAAAATTGCTCTACGTCTACCGTGCGGCTGGTTGGTTCTTCACACGCCAATGTGTACTCGTCCATTTCTGCTGGAATTGGTGCTCTGTGGGGGCCACTACACGGTGGTGCCAACCAGGAAGTAATCGAGATGCTGGAAGCCATCAAGGCCGACGGCGGCGATACCCAGAAATACATTAACATGGCAAAAGACAGATCGAGCGGTTTTCGTTTGTTTGGCTTTGGGCATCGGGTCTACAAGAACTTCGATCCCCGCGCCCGTATCATCAAAAAAGCCGCCGATGACGTACTGAACAAGCTGGGCGTCAAAGACCCTGTACTGGATATCGCCAAAACGCTTGAAAAAGCCGCGCTGGAAGACGAGTACTTCGTATCCCGCAAGCTGTATCCCAACGTAGACTTCTACTCAGGTATCATCTACCGGGCGCTGGGCATCCCGACCAATATGTTCACGGTGATGTTTGCCATTGGCCGTTTGCCGGGCTGGATTGCCCAATGGAAAGAAATGCGGGAAAATAAGGAGCCCATTGGCCGTCCCCGTCAGATCTATACGGGTGCTACCCACCGGGAGTTTGTAGACCTGGAAAAACGCTAAATTCCGTAGTTGAAACCAAGTCATATCAGCGCTGCC
>CATMVR010000134.1 GCA_950075905.1 uncultured Persicitalea sp.
GACGAGGCCGTCCCATTGCTTGGCGGTCAGCGCCGCGACCATGAAGCGCACTCCGTCGCGGCTGCGGAAGTCGCGGCCAAATGCGCCCCAGATGGCATTACCGAGCCGTTCGCGGTCGCCGCCGCGATAGAGCATTTCGGCCATGGCGCCGCTATTGGCCATGGTGCCGATGGCGACATCGCCGAGCGGCACGCCAAGGGCCAGCCGGTCCTCGTGGGCACGGTCTCGGTCGAGAAGTCCGAGTACCTCGCCGACCGGCTGACGAAGGAGGGCTTCCGCCAGCGCGACCTCTCCGACCCGCAGGCCGCCATCAAGAAATTTTTCGGTGAGTCCACCAATGGGCACGGCCGGCATGAGCATGGGCAGCGAAGAGCTGGCCCGCACATATTCCATAAAATACTCGTCGTCGGGGGAGGCAAAAACCAGCTCTCCGGTGGTAATATTGACGGCCCCCACTTTGATCCTGACCGGACTGTTCCTTAGGGTAAACTGATCTACATTCCGCCGCATGAGGTTGTGCAGAGGGGTGGGGTCAAGCAGCCCGTCATATCGGCTCAGTAGGGTATTTACTCCCATAGAAACCCGCGAACGGAGAATGGCCACATCCTGAGGATGCCGGATATTCTTGATCCACAGAGACATTAACTGGTGGCCAAGGAGGGGCCAGTCAATTTGTTCTTTTTCAAGATGATCTCTTCCGGCACCATTGACCAGGTAGGTCGAATTCAAGGCTCCAACAGAGACCCCGTACACCATTTCAGGCTCGAAACCATCTTCCAGCACTGCTTTAATGGCACCCACCTGAAATGCCCCCTTCAATGAACCTCCGCCAAGTACTAATGCTTTCATAAAGTAAGTAAATAGTTATTTTGAAGTTATAACGGTATCAGATCACACTTTTATAAGTGTTTACTCCATTTTCAGTTGGCCTGCATGGACTGCTTTTACTGCGATACTAAACATTTTGCCTGAAAAATAGGTATAAACAGAAGATTTTATGGCAATTTTGGAAATGAAAACCTGTATACCTATCCGGTAGCAGTGCCAATGCTTCTGAGAGTCCAGTCCGGGCCCTGAGAGGCTTTCCCGATGTTTTATGACCCTTTCTATACAAGAGATTCAAGTACCGATCCGGGACGAAATGAAAGTTTTCGAGCAGAAATTTCGTCAGTTCATGAAAAGCGACGTTCGCCTGCTGGATCAGATAATGAATTATATCGTTCGTCGAAAAGGAAAGCAGCTAAGGCCCATGTTTGTCTTTTTGTCGGCAGGCGTGTGCGGTCCCATCTCCGAGGCCACCTACCGGGGAGCCGCTCTGATCGAACTGCTGCACACCGCCACCCTGGTCCACGACGACGTAGTAGACGACTCCAACTACCGCCGGGGCTTTTTTTCGGTCAATGCCCTTTGGAAAAACAAAATAGCCGTACTGGTGGGCGACTACCTGCTGTCGCGCGGTTTGCTGCTTTCGGTAGACAATCAGGACTTTGATCTTCTGAAAATTGTCTCTACCGCCGTGCGGGAACTAAGCGAAGGAGAATTGCTGCAAATTGAGAAAGCCCGCCGGCTGGATATTGACGAAGAGGTATACTACGAGATAATCCGACAGAAAACCGCTTCACTTATCGCGTCCTGCTGCGCGGTAGGGGCGCGCTCGGCCGAGGCAGATCCCGAAACGGTGCGCCGTATGCATGCTTTCGGTGAAAAAGTAGGTATCGCATTTCAGATCAAGGACGACCTGTTCGACTACGGAGATGCCGAGGTAGGCAAGCCGCTGGGCATTGATATAAAGGAAAAGAAAATGACGCTGCCCCTGATCTATGCCCTTAATAAATCACCCTGGCTCGAAAAGCGACGCATCATTAATATTGTCAGAAATGAGAGCCACAAACCCCGCAAAGTAGCCGAGGTAATTGCTTACGTAAAAGATTCGGGTGGGATCGAATACGCTCATAAGGTAATGCACCGCTACGTGGAAGAAGCCCGTCAGATACTTCTCACCTTCCCGGAGTCGGTCTACCGCACCTCTCTTGACCAACTGGTACAGTTCACCATCGAAAGAACGAAGTGAATTATGAATCAGTAGTGTACGAAGGAATTTTTCATTGCCTTCGCACCTGCTGGGTTAGATATTTTTTTAGTTTGTCAACGCCATCCGGGAGTTCGAGGACTTCGAGTATGACGGTGGCTTGTAGTTCTTTGAAAAACTGGATTTTAGCGCTTTTATAGAATTTGATCTGGTTGGTTTTCTTGTAGACCAGCACGAGCATGGCCGCAATGAGCGAGCAGTAGAGCACCACCTGGATGGCGTTGGCGTTGTGGCTCACAAAGTGCGTCAGGTTCCTCTGCTGCTTCATGAAGCGGAAGAAAACTTCGATCTTCCACCTCTGACGGTAGATGTAGGCCACCAGGTAGGCCGACACGTCCGTCAGGTTGGTAAGGAACAGCAGCTCCTTGTCGTCCTGTCTGCGGCGCACTCGGACCAGGCGGAACTCGTGCTCGACGAGCTCCCCCCCGTCTCCGTAGAGGTAGACGATATCGTCACCAAGTACCTCTATTTCATCGTGTTGCACGTAGGGAAGCGGTTGGTGGGGCCGCCGCATAAGGTACTTCGCCGTCAGGTTGAGCCGCGTGACGAACTGCACACCACCCTGGGAGAGGTCCCTGAAGGCGGCCCGTGACTTGAGGCCACGGTCGAAGACGACCAGGTCGTCGCTGCCGTGCTGGGACTGTTCGATGAGCTCCCTCAGGGCCGTCTCCTCGGAGAGGTGCGCCTGGTCAGAGAAGAACTTCATGCGCACGCCGAAGTCGTTGGTCAGCTCGGTCGTCAGCTTGACCTGGAACTTGTTCTTGCTGCTGTTGCCCACCTTCATGCCCTGCATCAGGTGGCCGAAGACGTGGATCATCGTCGAGTCGTAGCGCTTGATGTTGTAGCGCGACAGGGTGGGCTGGTCGTAGTGCTGGCCGAGCTGCTGGTAGACCTGCTCGTAGATGCGCTCAAAGTAGCTGACATCGATCTGGGGGAGTCGGTCGCGAATGCTACTATGGGCGGTGGTGGCCTCCAGGGTCAGGCCCTCGATGGCCTTGAACAGAGCCGACGAATAGTTGTCCTGCATGCCGCGCAGGCTCACCTCTTCGCCTTGCAATAGACTGTACATCAGTAGGTTAAATACCGTCTTGGCTTTCAGTTTGAACACCCATTTGTCTGCTTCTAATTCGGTGGCAAGCTCCGAGAGGTACTTCTGATCGATGACATTCAGCAGTTCGGAAACGGGCACGCCCGCCTTGCCCAAAAGCTTCTCTTTCATTGGCTTCTAAGGGTAAAAATCCAGTTTATCAAAGAACGCAATAAGGGGTCAAACCCTTTTTTCTAACTTGTGAAAATTCTTTCGTACACTACTAATTCAGCATTCAGAATTCCCCAGCCGTCAGCTCCCGGGCTTTGGGGAGGCGCCACCAGGGGAGATAGGGGTAGGCGTGGTGTTCGAGGTGGTAGCCAAAGAAATAGCAGGTGACAAAGGCCCATGCGTGGTTGAGCGTCTGGCTGCGGGCGTTCAGTGGCGGATTGTGGTGCTCGCCCCGGTGGGGTAGGTAGGTGCCGAAGAAAAACAATTGAAACGTGCTCAGAATGGCGGGCACCATCCAGAATACCACCAGATTCTCCCAGGGAAATACCAGCTTCAGCAGGTTGTAGGTAACGGCCATAAACAGGATTTGCTTCCAGGAAATGTACTCTTTCAGAAAGCTGAAATACCACATAAAAAAATTGGGGTTGCCTTCATGAAAATCGGGGTCATCGAAGGTGCCCGAATGCTGGTGGTGCAGGTGGTGCTTGCTGGCGAGTACCTTGTAGTTGTTGTACGCAAAAAGCGTAGCCGATAGCCAGCCCAGGGCGTTGTTGAGACGGGGGCGTTCGGGAGCTACCACTCCGTGGATGGCATCGTGGGCGGTGATAAAGACGCCCGTATACAGGTGCATTTGCAGTAGCACAAAAAGATAAACAAGCGGGTCTGTGAAGGACAGCGGGTAGTGTAGCAAAGAGGCCAGGGATACAAACCAGAGCAACAATACGACGACGGCCCACAGAATTCCTTTGTGGCCGATGGGGGTAGGTTTTATTCGGGGAAATGCGCGCATGAACTAGTTTTTCAATTCGTATCAGCAAAACGAAGTTACGAAGAGAATGGTTTGCCGGGCCGCAACCTTTCGGTAAAACCAAACAATTGATGAGCGATTGCGGAATAGATTTTAACTTTACGCCGCTTTACTATCAGAATAAACTATTCCCTACTAGAATTTCAATCATGTCAAAATTCAAAAATACGATAACCAGTATTTTTCTGACGCTTAGCCTCGCTACCTCTCCCGGATTTGCGCAAAGCACTGCTCCCAAAGCTACGCTGCTGGCGCGTCCCAAACTCGTGGTGGGTATTGTGGTAGATCAGATGCGGTATGACTACCTCTACCGTTACTATGATAAGTACGGTGAGGGAGGCTTCAAGCGGCTGCTGAACCAGGGCTTCAACTGCCGCAACAACCACTACCCCTATGCGCTCACCGTAACGGCCGCGGGTCACTCGTCGGTGTACACGGGCTCGGTACCGGCCATCAACGGCATTGTGGGCAACGAGTGGTTTGACCCGATGGCCGGCAAGCAGGTATACTGCGCCGAAGATAGCACGGTAAGTACTGTGGGTAGTACCAACGCCGGTGCCGGCAAAATGTCGCCCCGCAACCTGCTGACCAGTACCATTACCGATCAGCTGCAGATTGCTACCAATTTTCGCTCCAAAACAATCGGTGTAGCCATCAAAGACCGCGGAGCTATCATGCCCGCCGGCCATACGGCTACCGGTGCCTACTGGTTTGACTCCCGAACGGGCAACTGGATCACCAGTACCTTTTATGCCAACGAATTGCCCCGGTGGGTGCAGGAGGTTAACGACAAAAAACTCCCGGCTACCTACCTGAAAGATGGCTGGAATACGCTGCTGCCCATTGAGCAGTACGTAGAAAGTACCCCCGACAATCAGGCGTACGAATCTAAGCTGCCCGGCTCTACAACACCTACTTTCCCGTACGTGCTGGCTGGCCGCGCCGGCGATGCCTTCGGCATTATTGCCTCCACGCCTTTTGGCAATACCATGACCAAAGACATGGCCCTGGCGGCGGTCAAAGGTGAGAATATGGGCAAAGGATCACAGACCGACTTCCTGGCCGTGAGCTTCTCGTCGCCCGATTACGTGGGGCATGCCTACGGGCCCAATTCTATCGAGGTCGAGGATGTGTACCTGCGTCTCGACCGCGAACTGGCCGATATGTTTGCCTTTCTGGATAGCTGGACGGGCAAAGGCAACTACACGGTATTTCTGACCGCCGACCACGGCGTGATGGACGTACCCGCCTTTTGGATAGAGCACCGGCTTCCCGCCGGCCTGCTGGACTCGCAGCGGGTTAACGACGCATTGTCGCAATCGCTGGAAAAAGCTTTTGGCAAAGGACAGTACATCAGGGCCAACGAAAACTACCAGCTGTACCTGAATCATGCAACGCTGATAGCTAAAAAAATAGAAGTGGAAGATGTGTATGCGGTGGTAAGGGAGGCGCTATTGCCTTTGCCGGGGGTTTCTGACGTGATTAACCTCAGAGAACTGGGCGAGAGCTCCATCAACAGCTACCAGCTGGAACTCTACAAAAATGGCGTGCACGCCAAGCGGAGCGGGGATATTCAGATCGTGACCCAGCCGGGCTGGTTTGCCGGCAGAAATACCGGCACTACTCATGGCTCTCCGTACAACTATGACACGCACGTACCCCTGCTGTTTTACGGCTGGGGAATACCCAAAGGCGAAACGCTGCGCCGGACCTCCATTGCCGACATTGCCCCCACGGTGGCGGCCCTGCTGCATGTGCTGCCTCCCAGCGGTACGGTGGGCAACCCGATTCCGGAAGCTTTAAAATAAAAAATAGCATTTGAACGCAAAACGGCGCCAGTTCTTGGAGACTGGCGCCGTTTTGCGTTCTGGCACAATTTACTTTTCCTCGGGGAAAATTCAGGCTTCCTCCACAATAAGCTTGATGCCGTCGGTAGTACGAATGATGACCTTACTGCCGGCGTCGATAGGAATGTGCGTGGCCGACCGGGCAATCCACTCGGCTCCCCGGTAGTAAATTTTGCCTTCTCCATTGGCCGGAATATCCTTGATCACCATTGCGGTCTCACCGGCGTATTCGTTGTATTCGGCGTGCTTTCCCCGCCGGTGCAATAGGGTTTGAGCCTGTTTGCGCAGCAAAAACATGGAAAGTACCGAAATGAGGGAAAAGGCAAATAGCTGGCTATTGAGATCAGGAAGCAGCCCTACACTGGCCAGCAGGGCGGTGATAAGGGCTCCCGCCGCAAAGAAAACAAACACCAGCACTACACTTACCAACTCAGCAACCAGCATGAGAAGTCCTACGATGAGCCATATTTGTGGCAGGGTCAGATCCATAATCAGGAGGGCTAAAAAAATAAATTAAGACTTGGGCAAATCGCTTTTCACGACGGTCATGGCGGCGGCAATCATGGAGCCCATATCCGCAAAGTTGGCCGGTAATATAAGCGTGTTGTTGGTTTTGGCCAGTTTGCCAAACTGTTCTACCAGATTGTCGGCTACCCGCAGCTGTACGGCTTCCATGCCTCCTTCGCGCTGAATGGCCTCGGCCACCAGTCGGATACTTTCGGCCGTCGCCTCAGCTACCGACAAAATAGCCGAAGCCTCGCCCTGGGCTTCATTGATCTGCCTTTCGCGGATACCTTCCGATTCCAGTACCACTTTCTGTTTTTGGCCTTCGGCTACGTTGATAGCCGCCTGTTTCTCACCGTCTGACTGCAAAATCACCGCCCGGCGCTCGCGCTCGGCCTGCATTTGCTTTTCCATAGCCATGAGCACGCTCTGGGGTGGAGTAATGTTCTTGATTTCGTAGCGTAGTACCTTCACCCCCCAGCCGGTGGCGGCCTCGTCGATGGCCTCTACTACGGCGCGGTTGATCGTCATACGTTCTTCGAAGGTCTTATCGAGTGCCAACTTGCCGATCTCGCTCCGCATGGTGGTTTGGGCGAGTTGGGTTACGGCAAACGTGTAGTTTGAAATTCCGTAGGCGGCCTTCTTGGGGTCGATCACCTGAATGAAGATGACGCCATCCATGCGCACCTGCACGTTGTCGTTAGTGATACATATCTGCTCCGGAATGTCGATGGCTGATTCTTTGAGCGTAAATTTGTAGGCTACCCGGTCGAAGAAAGGAATAATAAAATTGATGCCCGGTTCCAGAACCGCATCAAATTTGCCGAGCCGCTCCACCACATAGGCGGTTTGCTGAGGCACCACTTTCACGGTCATCAGGATGGCAATCACCACCAGCACGAGCAGAACAATTAACGCAATCATATTTTTTACAGATTAAAGGGTTCGGTACGAATGTAAGAAGCGAAAAACAGTCTCGCAATACTTGTCGTACAAACGTTCTCCCGTCCGGCTTATCGGCTAATGAGCGGTATAGATGGCTAAAATAGAACAAGCCGTTCAGGAAAGATTTTCAGATCCTCTCGAACGGCTTGTCTGTAGTACTTCAAAATTATGGTAAAGAGTACCTCTGCTTAGTCACGCAGGATCTCCCGCGAAATTACCAGCTTCTGAATTTCGCTGGTTCCTTCGCCAATGGTGCACAGCTTGCTGTCGCGGTAAAACTTCTCAACGGGGTAATCTTTGGTGAAACCGTAGCCGCCAAAAACCTGCACGGCTTCATTGGATACCCTCACGGCGGTTTCGGAGGCGTGGTATTTGGCCACCGAGCTGGCCAGGCTCACTTTTTCGCCCCGGTCTTTCATGTCGGCCGCGTGGTAGGTCAGCAGGGTAGAAGCCTCAACGTCGGTAAACATATCGGCTAGTTTGAAGGCAATACCCTGAAACCGCGAGATCGACTGCCCAAACTGCTTGCGCTCCTTGGCGTAGTCGCGGGCGGCTTCGTAAGCCCCCAGCGCGGTACCTACGCTCAGGGCAGCAATGGAAATACGCCCCCCGTCGAGAATCTTGAGCGACTGGATAAAGCCCTCGCCCACCTCGCCCAGGCGCTGGCTATCGGGAATGATGCAGTCCTGAAATATCAGCTCTGCCGTTTCGGACGCCCGCATGCCCAGCTTGTCTTCCTTGCGGCCCGCCGAAAAGCCCGGCGTACCTTTCTCAACAATGAAGGCCGTGGCCCCGTGCTTGTCGCCCGGCTCGCCGGTGCGGACAATCACCACGGCCACGTCGCCACTTTTCCCGTGGGTTATAAAGTTCTTGGAGCCATTCAGTACCCAGTTGTCGCCCTGTCTTACGGCTACTGTACGCATATTGCCGGCATCTGAGCCCGTGTTGGGTTCGGTGAGGCCCCAGGCGCCGATCCATTGGCCGGAGGCAAGTTTGGGTAAGTAGGTTTTTTTCTGATCCTCATCGCCAAACATTAAAATATGATTGGTACACAACGAATTATGGGCGGCCATAGACAGGCCGATGGAAGGGTCTACCTTCGAAATCCCGATCAGCGCGGCTACGTATTCACGGTAGCCCAGGCCGGAGCCTCCGTACTGGCCCGGTACCAGTATCCCCATTAGCCCTAGCTCACCCATCTGGTGGAAAACTTCGGTCGGAAAATACTGGCTTTCGTCCCATTCCCGGATGTGCGGCCTGATGTGGCGTTCGGCAAAGTCACGAACGGTCTGTTCAATTAGTGTTTGATTTTCAGCAGTTTCGGTAATCATACGTTTGTGTTGTAAATTATTGATGAAGTGTTTTAAGCAAAGTACGTTATTTTAACGAGTTCTGTATGACAATGTTATTTTTCAGAAATGCAGACCACCAATCAGGCAAGCCGACTTTCTGAAAAAGTAAAAGTCCTGCTTCTTCGTCAGGAAGTACAGTTCTGCGGTACGTTCCCTAAATTATATAACTTTTCGAGTCTTGATTCTCCGGAAATGAACTATTTTTGGGCGTACTTTGCGAAAAGCAGAGTACTATTAAAATCAGGAATCAATCGTATAAAATAGCTCACCTTATTATTAACCAAGTCATATGAAAATAGCCGTAGTTGGAACAGGTTATGTAGGGCTCGTAACGGGCACGTGTTTTGCCGAAACGGGCAACCAGGTCACTTGTGTGGATATTGACGAAAATAAGATCGCCCGCCTGACCAGGGGCGAAATTCCCATTTACGAGCCTGGCCTAGATGTGCTCTTTGACCGTAACGTTTCGGAGGGCCGTCTGAAATTTACGACCAACCTGGCCGAAGGGATCAAGGAAGCGCAGATCATCTTTCTGGCCCTGCCTACGCCTCCGGGCGAGGATGGCTCCGCCGACCTGAAGTACATCCTCAAAGTGGCCGACGACCTGGGCCCCCTGCTGGACCAC
>CATMVR010000135.1 GCA_950075905.1 uncultured Persicitalea sp.
ATATCCCGCAGAGCGTCCATGTAGGTTTCCAGCTCGTAGTTTAGGCAGCATTTGAGCCGGCCGCACTGGCCCGACAACTTGGCCGGGTTGAGCGACAGATTCTGATACCGGGCCGCAGAGGTAGAGATACTTTTGAAATCCGTGAGCCAGGTAGAGCAGCACAGCTCCCGGCCGCACGAGCCCAATCCTCCCAGCCGACTGGCTTCCTGCCGCAGGCTAATCTGCCGCATCTCGACCCGAATCCGAAACTCCGAAGCCAGAAGTTTGATCAACTCCCGGAAGTCTACGCGCTCATCGGACGAGTAGTAAAACGTGGCCTTGGAATTGTCTGACTGGAACTCCACGTCAGACAACTTCATATTCAGTTTCAACTCCCGGATAATCTCGCGGGTGCGGTACATCACGGGCAGGTCGCGCGCAATGGCCTGGGTATGTTTTTCGAGATCTTTCTCGGTAGCTACCCGGTATACTACTTTCAGGTCGTCGTTCAGGAGAACGCTCTTGCGTTTCATCTGCAGGCGCACCAGTTCTCCCTGCAGGGAGAGCATCCCTATATGGTGTCCTGACTGCATCTCACACACTACAAAATCACCGGTGGTAAGATCGAGCTGGTTTACGTTTCGGAAGTATTCTTTGCGCCCTCCCTTGAACTTGACTTCTATCACATCAAACCGCTGCGCCACGGGAATTTCCATATGACTCAGCCAGTCAAAAACATTCATTTTATTGCAGCCGCCGGTTCCGCAGCTGCCGTTACTTCCACATCCGGCCACTGCGCCACTCGTGCCACAGCCACCCGATGAACATGATATACATCCCATTTTCTAAGTCCTCAATCTTTATAGCGAAGTAAATCGAGGCCGATGTCATGGCGATAGTATTTTCCTTCAAATTGTACCGTTTGGGCCGCCCGTTGTGACTTATGAACGGCATTTTCCAAAGAGTTAGCGATACCCGTCAGGACCAATACTCTCCCACCGTTGGTAACGACCTCTGTATTTCCATTGAATGTGGTTCCGGCGTGAAACACCACCACATCTTCGGTTTTGTCTGTATCAGCAATAACCTTGCCTTTTTCGTAGTCGCCGGGATAGCCCCCCGACACCACCACCGTTGTAACGGCCACCTGCGGGGAAATACTCAAAGAAACATCCTGCAAAGTTCCTTTGGCCGTAGCCGTTAGCAGCGTCACCAGATCCGATTGTATGCGCGGTAGCACCACTTCGGTTTCGGGATCGCCCATACGAACGTTGTATTCGATCACGTATGGCTCGCTCTTCACGTTCATCAGACCGATAAAGATAAACCCTACGTATTTTATGCCCTCGGCTTTTAGCCCCTCGAGGGTAGGCTTCACTACTTTTTCCTCTACTTTTTTCAAAAAGTAGCTATCGGCAAAAATCACGGGAGACACGGCCCCCATCCCACCAGTATTGAGGCCGGTGTCGTTTTCACCAATGCGCTTGTAATCTTTGGCTTCGGGAAGAATCTTGTAGTGCTCTCCGTCGGTAAGTACAAACATGGAGAGTTCTATACCCTTTAAAAACTGCTCAACCACTACCTTATTGCCTGCATCACCAAATTTGCCGTCTACCAGCATCTCCCGCAGGCTTTGCTGGGCTTCGGCCGCCGTTTCGGCAATAATCACGCCCTTTCCAGCCGCGAGACCATCCGCTTTCAGGACCACCGGCATGGGATGGGCTTCCAGAAAAGCCAGGCCTTCGTCCAGATTGGCTTCCGTAAACGTGCGGTAGCTGGCGGTAGGAATGCCGTACTTCTGCATGAAGTTTTTGGAGAAGTCTTTGCTGCCTTCCAGCTGTGCCCCCAGGCTGTCTGGACCAATGATACGAACGTGCTTTAGCTCGGGCCGGGCGTGCAGATAATCCACAATACCTTTCACCAGTGGTTCTTCAGGACCAACAACGACCAGCTCAATCCGTTTTTCGGCGATAAGCACTGCCATGGCCTCAAAGTCGTTATAGGATACGTCGAGATTGGTGGCGATGGCTGCCGTACCGGCATTACCGGGGGCTACGTACAACTCGTCGCAAAGTGGACTCTGTGCAATCTTCCAGGCAAAAGCGTGTTCACGCCCCCCGGAACCCAATATAAGTATATTCATAAAGTCGAAACTATGATCGGATCCGGATAGCCCGGGACCCTCTCGCTTGGATGGATGATACGCTTAGTTAGCCAATTCGGAAAGAAACTTAATTCGCATGAGCCGCAACTCTTCCTCGCTGATATCGTCATGCGCGAACTCCTCCATCGCTACGGCAATATTGTCGGTTTCGGCGTTCATGAAATAGTCATAAATATCCTTCTGTCGGTCTCTGTCCATAATCTGATTGATGTAGTAATCCAGATTTAGCTTTGTACCTGAGTAGCAGATGTGCTCTATTTCCTCAATCAGATCTTCCATGTTCAGACCCTTAACCTCAGCAATCTCTTCCAGATCCACTTTTCTATCTACCTGCTGAATGATGTAAATCTTGATTTTTGACTTATTGACCATGGACTTGATCACCACGTCCTTGGCGGTTTCGATATCGTTTTCTTCGACGTACCGATTAATAGTTTCCAGAAACTGACGACCAAACTTCTGCACCTTGCCCATTCCCACGCCGTTGATCTGCGCCATCTCCTGCTGCGTAGTGGGGTAGGTCGTGGCCATTTCTTCCAGGGAGGGATCCTGGAAAATAACATACGGAGGCAGGTTTTTCTCCTTAGCCACTTTTTTGCGCAGGGCCTTCAGCATTCCCAGCAGCGCTTCATCGTAGGCGTGGGCGCTACCGCCGGAGGCACCGCCGGCCGCGTCGTCATCTTCTACCTTGATTTCCTCCTCCTCGTAGTTGTGGTCTTTGTAGACTGTTACCGGGTAGGGATCATTGATGTAGCTTTCTCCTTTTTCACCCAGTTTCAGCACGCCGTAGTTCTCAATGTCTTTTTCCAGATAGTTCAGAATGACAAACTGACGAAGCATGGAAACCCAAAAATCGCGGGATTCGTTGTATTCCAGCCCTTTTCCGTACACATCGAGCTTGTCGTGCTCGTAGCTGCGCACGTACTGATTTTCCGTAGCGGTCAGCAGGTCGGCAATGTGGTCACCGTCGAAGCGCTCGCCGGATAGCTTCACGGCGCGCAGCGCCATCACTACCTCATCCTGTACTTTGAGCTTTTCGGTGGACTTTACGCAATTATCACAAAAACCGCAGTCTTCGTCCAGGTACTCGCCAAAGTAGCTCAGCAATTGCCGGCGGCGACATACTCCCAGATTGGCGTAGGCCACCATTTCGTTGAGCAGGTGGCGGGCGTTATCGCGCTCCGTAACCGACTTGTCTTTATTGAATTTTTCGAGCTTCTGAATATCCTCGTAGCTATAAAACATCAGGCAGTTACCCTCCAGGCCGTCGCGTCCGGCCCGGCCGGTTTCCTGGTAGTACCCTTCCAGCGACTTGGGCACATCGTAGTGAATTACGAAGCGTACATCCGGCTTGTCGATCCCCATGCCAAAAGCAATAGTAGCCACGATCACATCGGCTTCTTCGTTCAGGAAGGCATCCTGATTGGCCATCCGGGTATTGGAGTCAAGCCCGGCGTGGTAAGGCAGCGCCTTGATGTCGTTCACGCTCAGCAGTTGGGCTATTTCCTCCACTGTCTTCCGGCTCAGGCAGTACACAATTCCTGACTTACCCTTGTTGTTGCGCACATATCGGATCAGCTGTTTCTTGGCGTCTCTCTTGGGGCGAATCTCGTAGTACAGGTTTTTGCGGTTGAAGGAGGACTTAAACGTCTCAGCTTCTTCCATTTGCAGGTTCTTGCGAATATCCTGTTGTACCTTGGGGGTAGCCGTGGCGGTCAGGGCTATAATGGGCAGGTCGCCAATGTTATCGATAATCCCATGGATACGGCGGTACTCGGGCCGGAAGTCGTGGCCCCACTCGGAGATACAGTGTGCCTCATCAATGGCTACAAAAGACAGCTTGGTTTTTTGTAGAAAATCCAGATTTTCTTCCTTCGTCAGTGATTCGGGGGCGATATAGAGCAATTTCAGGCTCCCGTCGAGCGCATCCCGCTTCACGCGGTTTATTTCGGATTTCGTAAGGGTAGAGTTCAAAAACTGCGCGTTGATGCCGAAGGCATTGAGCTGATCTACCTGATTTTTCATCAGGGCAATCAGGGGAGATATTACAATAGCCATCCCATCGGTCACAATCGCCGGTAGCTGATAGCAAAGCGATTTTCCTGCCCCAGTGGGCATAATTACAAATGTATTTTTCTTATTCAGAATATTCTGAATAATAATTTCCTGGTCGCCTCTGAACTGGCTATACCCGAAAATTTCCTTTAATCTTTCTTTGAGAGTATTTATTACGTCTTTGTCTATCTGCTGTATCATCTTTTGTCAACAAATGGGTTTTTCCGAAGTTCTGTATCTTTGCCAGTGATTTCGATATTAAAAATAGTTAATTCTAAAACGTCAATCCAAATTTGAAATTAGTAAAAAATATTCAGTCCACAGCAAAAGATGTCTTGCGGCAGGAAGCCGAAGCTATCCATAATCTGATAGAACTGATTGACGAGTCCTTTGAAAAGTGCGTGGAAACCATCCTGCAAACGGGCGGACGGGTAGTTATTACGGGCATCGGGAAGAGCGCCCTGATCGGTCAGAAAATTGTAGCTACGCTAAATTCTACGGGTACCCCCGCGCTCTTTATGCACGCGGCCGACGCCATCCACGGTGATCTGGGCATGATTCAGGCCAACGATGTGGTGCTGGCCATTTCCAAAAGCGGCGATACGCCCGAAGTAAAGGTACTGGTTCCTCTCCTGAAACAAACGGGCGTGGCGCTCATTGCTATGGTGAGCAACAAAGATTCTTACCTGGCCCGAAACGCCCACTTTGTGCTGCACGCCTGCGCCCCCACCGAAGCCGACCCCCTCAACCTGGCCCCTACCACCAGTACCACCGTATGCCTGGCGCTGGGTGATGCCCTGGCCATCTGCCTGCTGGAAGCCCGCGGCTTTACCCGGCAGGACTTTGCCCGCTACCATCCGGGCGGCGCACTCGGAAAAAAACTTTATCTGCGCGTCAGCGACATCTACCCCCACAATGCCCTACCCACCGTACCCGAAAGCGCCAGCCTGAAAGAAGTTATTCTGGAAATTACATCCAAACGCCTGGGTGCCACCGCGGTACTCGATCACGCCAACGGTACTCTCGCCGGCATCGTCACAGATGGCGACCTGCGTCGGATGCTCAATCAACACGGAGAAACCGGACTGCTACGCCTGACCGCCCGCGACATCATGACCCACTCACCCATTAGCATAGCTCCCGACGAATACGCCGTCAACGCCCTGCAACTCATGCAGGCGCGCAGCATTACGCAGCTAGTAGTGGTAGAAGATGGTGACCTAAAAGGGTTTATCCATCTGCACGACCTGTTGAAAGAGGGGCTGCTTTAAAGCATGCACCTACCGCATGCGGTTCGACTCCTTCACCATGCGCTCGTCGCGCCGGATGAACCGGTTGGCCAGCACGTTGGCCAGCATGGCCACTACCAGCGCGTAAAAGCCGGTGAGATAGTTGCCCGTTTGTCCGGGATCAAACAGCTTGGCGGCCTTGTAGAACGTCTGATACACCACGGTAGCCAGCATAACGGTCATGAGTATAGAATTGACCGCGCACAGGGCCGATTGTAGCAGGCGGTTGCGGTACTTGAAGATGGCAAAAACAGCTATCCCCGCTACGAGCGCAGCCATACCCGCCAGGTAAAAAACCGGCTGGATTTCCGACTGCGTCGCGTTGATGGTATGCGTGAGGTACAGAGCCGTCATGGAAATCTGTTCAATGCCATCGGCCGCTACTTTTTCCCAGAGAGGCAAGGCAATAAAAACGCCCATCGCAATAGCTACGATGGCTAGAAAGAGGGTTTGAATTCGTTGTAACATAATAGGCTGTCGGCGTTTGGCTGTCGGCTGTCGGCGTTGTTTTGCCATGACATTTGACAGTACGCTTTAAATTTTTTGAAATAGTAAATGAAAACACAAAATTATACGCTACCGGCAAACTACCAACAGACTTTTAGCTGACTACATCGCCATAGAGGTCAAATTCTTCGGCGGTATTAATCTTCACATTGGCAAAATCGCCCTGCCGCACGTACTGCGAAGCAGAAACTAACACCTCATTATCTACCTCGGGGGAATCAGACTCCGTACGGCCAATGAAGTAGCCACCTTCCTTGCGGTCGAAGAGTACCTTGTAGGTCTGCCCGATTTTTTCCTGATTGTTTTCCCACGAAATACCCTGCTGCAACTCCATGATAGCATCGGCACGCTCCTGCTTTATCTCGGCAGGTACGTCGTCTAGCAGGGTGTGCGAGTGGGTATTTTCCTCGTGCGAATACTGGAATACGCCCAGGCGGTCAAACCGCATTTTTTCCACAAAGTCATAGGTTTCGTCAAAGAGGGCCTCCGTTTCGCCCGGATGGCCCACGATGAGGGTGGTACGCAGCGTGATGCCGGGTACCTTCTCCCGAATGGTTTCGATGAGCGCTTCGGTTTTTTCGCGGGTGATACCCCGGCGCATACTTTTCAAAATCTCCGTTGAGCCCGTTTGCAGGGGCATGTCGAGGTAGTTGCAGATATTGGGCCGCTCCCGCATGACGTCGAGTACATCCAGCGGAAAACCCGACGGGTAGGCGTATTGCAGCCGGATCCAGTCGATTCCCTCCACATCCGACAGCCGCGCCATCAGGTCCGACAGGTTGCGTTTTTTGTAAATATCCAGGCCGTAGTAGGTCAGGTCCTGGGCAATCAGGATCAGCTCTTTGGTGCCGCGCCGGGCCAGGGATTTGGCCTCGGTCACCAGCTCTTCGATGGGCCGCGATACATGCCCGCCCCGCATGAGTGGGATGGCGCAAAAACTGCACGGACGGTCGCAGCCTTCGGCAATTTTCAGGTAGGCGTAGTGCGCGGGCGTGGTGAGCAGGCGCTCGCCTACCAGCTCGTGCTTGTAGTCGGCTTTGAGGGTTTTGAGCAGGCGCGGCAGCTCGTTGGTACCAAACCAGGCATCCACCGTGGGTATTTCTATTGAAAGCTCATCCTTGTAGCGGTGCGACAGGCAACCCGTCACGTACACTTTATCCACTACGCCGGCCTCTTTGGCATCCACATAGCGCAAAATGGTATCGATAGATTCCTCCTTGGCGCCATCGATGAAGCCGCAGGTATTGATGACCACAATCTGGGCATCGTCCTTTTTTGATTCGTGGGCTACGTTGTAGCCATTTCCTTTGAGCTGCGTGTACAGCACCTCCGAGTCTACCAGGTTTTTGGAGCACCCCAGCGTGACAATATTAACTTTACTTTTACGATTTCCTTTGGTTTTCACTAGGCAGCGGGCCGTCGGCAAGTCGCTTTCGGCGTTTCAGTTTAAAATTACATTTCTTCTTTCCGCAAAGATTTGATACTGAACGGTGAAACGGGGTGCAAAGTTCGTAAAAATTCAAATAGAAACGACTATGAAATGAAACCATATTGTGAGTAGCTCCCAGAAATAGGGGTTTCGGGAAAATACTCCCGGATCACGTCCTGCCCAGGTACCCTGCTTGACAGAATGAAACTCTCCCCATTGGCCAGGAAATAAGTTGAGTAGGCATAGCCTGCCTTAGATGTACTATACACAGACTCAATCCTTTCTATATTCCCCTTAAGCACAGTAAGTGTTCGGCCATGAATCGTTATCTCAATCGCATGATCGGCAGGGTGGGTGACAATAATTACTCCATTAGCGTAAGGCCAATGGTTTATCAACAGAGCAAATACCAAAGTGCTCCCACCAAAAAGCATGAATGGTACTAGGCCTATAAGCACATACATTAGGCTCGGATAGCTAAGGCTTATGGTAAAAGGGATCGTTGTAAGCTGGAAAATCAAGATTACCCCTAGTAGCGCTAAAAAACCAGCCATGATCCCGTCAAAGCCCAGGAAGTACCTGCGCCCGGAAATCTGATATACTCGCTGCACTTTCAGCGGCGAGTTCTCCCCTACCGTGTCGCGGGTAAAGCGCAGTAGCTTCCACATGCCCCAGGCAAAAAGCCCGAAAATAAACAGAAAAATGAGTAGTGTTTCCATAGCGAGCGTGGTGCTTCGTGTATACTACGAAGATACGATCCGGCTACAATGTACTTGCTGTTTTTGGGAAGAATGGCTACTGGGAGGGACGAAGAAGTCAAATTCGAAGGACGAGAAAATGACTTTCTAACAAGCATAAACTCCGAGTTTTTGTATAAAGTTAGTACAAAAATTCGGAGTTTATGTAGTCTATTGAATCTAGCGGCTAATGTAGGCAGCGTCTTTCAGGCATCCGGCGGCATTAGCAAATCATTGACGCTGATTTCAAATTCGGGCAAAACGGGAGCCGCGGAGCAGACATCGTTTTCGAGGCAAGCCCGTACGTCGCGGCGCGAGGAATAGATATTCACTACTCTTTGCTCGGGTATCACGATCCAGACGACCCGTACCCCGGCTTTGAAATATTCGGTAAGCTTTTGCTCCATTTTGTTAATCTCGTCATTGTGAGAGATGATTTCAATGACAAAAGCGGGGATCATTTCCTGGCCCTGCCTCCCTTTCTCGACCTGCTCGTCGGTAAAATAAGCGATATCGGGGCGCCGCATCTGAATACCAGTCAGATGGACATCCTGTTCAGAAACCAATGACCCGGTCTCAATGTACCCTTTCCGAAAGAACAACTTATTCAGAGTATTGAAAATGTATAATTGTTCTTTTTTCATACCAGCAAATTGAATAATCTCCCCGTCGTTCCACTCGTACTTGAAGCCGTCGTTAGGCTCCCAGGCGAGGAACTCTTCCAGGGTAGCGGGCAAGGTTTGGGTAGGCTCGTTGGGCTGTGAAGTCTGTACCATAGCTTTACGGTGCTTTTTACCAAATATATAAAAAATACGAGAAAATTTCTCTACTTCTTGAACAGCGAATCCACGAACTCTTCGCGGTCAAAGACCTGCAAATCATCCATTTTCTCTCCTACCCCTATGTACTTGACGGGGATCTGAAACTCGTCGGAGATGCCGATTACTACGCCGCCCTTGGCGGTGCCGTCGAGCTTGGTAATAGCCAGGGAAGTCACTTCGGTAGCTTTGGTAAACTCGCGGGCCTGAATCACGGCGTTTTGGCCGGTACTTCCGTCCAGCACCAGCATCACTTCGTGGGGGGCATCGGGCAGCACCTTCTGCATCACGCGCTTGATCTTGCCCAGCTCGTTCATCAGGTTTACCTTGGTGTGCAGGCGGCCGGCGGTGTCGATGATGATGACGTCCGCACCGATTTCCACCCCTTTTTTGAGGGCGTCAAAGGCTACGGCCGAAGGGTCGGTGTTC
>CATMVR010000136.1 GCA_950075905.1 uncultured Persicitalea sp.
AAGCAGCGGCTGCAAAAAGCCTACGGTCAGCTGAAAATCGGTGACCCGCTGGATGCCGCCAACCACGTAGGGCCGCTCATTGACAAGCTGGCCGTGAAAGGATATACCGACGCCGCCGACGCGATCGAAAAACAGGGAGGGAGCTTTGTGGTAGCGCCCGAGGTACTTTCGGGCCACGGCTACGAGTCGGGCTGCTACGTGCGGCCCTGCATCGCCGAAGCCGAAAACCACTGGGATATCGTGCAGCACGAAACTTTCGCACCGGTGCTGTACCTAATAAAATATAGTACCCTCGAAGAAGCCATTGCCTTGCAGAATGGGGTACCTCAGGGCCTTTCTTCGGCTATTTTTACGCTCAATATGCGGGAAGCAGAAGAATTTCTTTCGGCTACCGGCAGTGACTGCGGCATCGCCAATGTCAACATTGGCACGTCAGGGGCGGAGATAGGCGGGGCCTTTGGCGGAGAAAAGGATTCGGGTGGAGGACGAGAGTCGGGCTCGGATGCCTGGAAAGCCTACATGCGCCGGCAAACCAACACCCTCAACTACGGCACCGCCCTGCCGCTGGCGCAGGGGATCAAATTTGATCTATAACCAAAAAAGCCCGGAGAGCTATTGCTCCCCGGGCTTTTTATCTTTATTCAGAAGTTAAGCTTTCGACTCTTCGGCTGGGCTTTCGGCCTCAGCTTCTGATCCGGAAACCTCGTTTCCCGCCTTTTCTTTCTCTTCCAGCGCGTGCTTCACCACTTCTTCGTGGATGGCGGCTTCTTCGCGCGAGCGTCGGTTCACGTACGCCTGATAGTTGGTTTCCTTCTCGTAAGGACGCTTTCCGATCAGCCTTTCCAGATCACCCTGGAACAGAATCTCTTTTTCGAGTAGCTCCTGGGCAATTACTTCCAGCTCGCTGCGCTTATCCCGTAGCATAGACATCACGTGCTGATATGCTTTGTCGACGAGCAGTCGTACCTCGTGATCGATTTTCTCGGCCGTGGCGTCGGAGTAAGGCTTCGTGAAAGAGTAGTCTGACTGCTTGGAGTCGTAGAACGAAATGTTACCGATCTTGTCGTTCATTCCGTACATGGTCACCATGCTGTAGGCTACCTTCGTCACGCGCTCAAGGTCGCTGAGGGCACCGGTTGAAATCTTGCCAAACACCACATCTTCCGCGGCCCGTCCGCCCAGCGTCATACACATTTCATCAAATAGCTGCTCGGTACGGTAGAGGTACTGCTCACGGGGCAGGTACTGTGCGTAACCCAGCGCCGCCACCCCACGGGGTACGATCGTTACTTTCACCAACGGGTCGGCGTGTTCCAGGTACCATCCTGCCACGGCGTGGCCGGCTTCGTGGTACGCTACGATCTGCTTTTCCTCGGGAGAAATCAGCTTGTTTTTCTTTTCCAATCCACCAATTACGCGGTCCATGGCATCCTGAAAATCCTGCATGGTCACGCTTTCCCGGTCGCGCCGGGCCGCAATCAGAGCGGCTTCGTTACACACGTTGGCAATCTCTGCGCCGGCAAAACCGGGCGTTTGGGCGGCCAGTTTCTGAATATCCACATCTTCCGAAATCTTGATCGGCTTCAGGTGTACCTTGAAGATGGCTTCGCGGCCAATCACGTCGGGCTTATCAACCGAAATTTGCCGGTCGAAACGACCCGGACGCAGCAGCGCCGAATCAAGTACGTCAGGACGGTTGGTAGCGGCTACGATAATAATACCGGAGTCGGTGGCAAAACCGTCCATTTCTACCAGCAGGGAGTTTAGCGTGTTTTCGCGCTCGTCGTTGGAGCCAGGCATACCGCCGCGTCCACGTGAGCGCCCTACGGCGTCAATCTCGTCAATGAAGATAATGCAGGGGGCCTTCTCTTTGGCCTGCTTGAACAGGTCACGTACTCGGGCGGCACCTACCCCAACGAACATCTCCACGAAGTCGGAGCCCGACAAGGAGAAGAAAGGTACTCCGGCTTCACCGGCTACGGCCTTCGCCAGGAGGGTTTTACCTGTGCCGGGAGGGCCTACCAGAAGCGCTCCTTTCGGAATCTTCGCGCCTAGCTTCTTGAACTTATCAGGGCTTTTGAGGTAGTCCACAATTTCTTTTATTTCCTCCTTAGCTTCGTCCAGTCCGGCTACGTCGTTAAAAGTAATCTTGACCTTGTTCTCTGCGTCGAAGAGGGTAGCCCGTGAGCGGCCGATGTTAAATATCTGTCCACCGGGGCCAACGCCGCCGGACATCCGGCCCAGCAGGAAGTACATCACCAGAATCATGATGATAAAGAAGCCCCAGGTGCCAATAAATCCGGTCCAGTCGTTGCGGGTGTCGATCTTGTACTCCACCTTATCGCTGTCCGGCACGTCTTTCTGCATTTTTTCAAGGTCTTCCTTGAACGTTTCGGCGGAAGTAATCTGGAACTGATAGTGCGGTCCTGCTTCGCCGCCAAAGTAGTTGTTCTCCTTAGAGATAACCTGGTACTTATCTTTTTTGAGCGCCTGCGGTTCGAGGGTCACCTCTACCGATTTGTCGTTCACAATGGTTACGCGCGCTACTTCTCCGTCGGTCACCATCTTCTCGAAGCGCTTTTGGGTAATTTCGCGCAGGGTAGAAGAACGGTTCAGATATGTGATCCCTAGAATGGTAAGAATCAAGGCGGCGATAATCCAGCCCTGATACCCACGCTGCGGGTTTTTAGGATTCAACGGATTTCTCTTGTTATCGTTTTCAGACATTATAGTAAGACATTAGTAGAAATATGTTATTAGAACCAATTCCACGAGAGTAATGTTCACGTGGATCAAATCAGGCGTACGTTTCTTCAATAATCGTACGTTCGGCATCCCCCCACAATTCTTCGATATCGTAATATTTACGGCGATCTTTTTTGAAAACGTGGGCTACTACGTCTACATAGTCGATCAGAATCCACTCGCGGTTGGCCTTTCCTTCCTTGTGCCAGGGATTCTCCTGAATTGCTTTATCTACTTCGTACTCAACGGAGTCGGCAATGGCGTCAATTTGTGTGTCGGAGGTGCCTGAGCAGATAACAAAAAAATCGGCCACGGCGTTTTTAACATTGCGAAGATCCAGAATAGCCACTTCCTGTCCTTTTTTCTCAATCATACCTTTGGCTACCAGCTGGCTGAGCTCTTGTGAAGATACTTGCTTATTTTTGCGTTGTTTCATGCGTTATAGTTACCTGTGATGGGTCGAAACATGCGAAGCATATTTCACCTTAAATAAAAGTATAAAATATTTCAAAAAAAGTGTACGATTCAATTCTAAAAACCCTCTTTTTTGGTAAAAAGATCATTTACCTGCCAACTTGTCATTCTACCAACGACATTGCGGCTGAATTAGTACATACCACAAATGTTTCAGAAGGGACGGTTGTCATTACCGACGAGCAGACCGCCGGCCGGGGGCAGCGCGGTACGCAGTGGGAGGCCGGGCGGGGGCATAATTTCACCCTTTCGATTGTGCTCAAACCTTCGTTTCTGGCCCTGTCCGATCAGTTTTTGCTCAGCCAGGTAGTGGCGTTGGGAGTACGAAACTACGTGGCGGAATACGCGAAAAATGCCTGCATTAAATGGCCCAATGATATATACGTCAATGATTTGAAGCTGGGTGGTATTCTGATTGAAAGTAGCATCCAGGGCTCCGGTATATCACATGCTATTGTGGGCATCGGATTAAACATCAACCAGGCAGACTTTCAAGGACTCCGGGCTACCTCCCTGCGCCTCGAAACCGGCCACCAGCACCATCTGCCCGAAGAACTCCCCAAACTGCTGCAATCTCTCGAAAGTGTGTACCTGCGGCTGCGGCAGGGCCAGGCGGAGGCCATCCGGCGGGAGTACCTTGCTTCACTGCTGGGCTACGGGCAAACCCGGCTTTTCCGGACAAAGCACGGGGAGTTTGAAGGGGTAGTATGCGGGGTGGCTCCCTCGGGGAAGCTCCTTGTCAACACTGCCGGGGGTATTCCGGAGTCATTCGATATTAAGGAGGTGGAGTGGGTCTGGGAAAGCTAGCGACCCGCCTGCCAGCCCAGAAAAGCCATCACCAAAGCGCAGATTCCCAGGCCCAGCGATTCCCGCGCGAGTTCGATGTTGAGGCTACGCATTTCCAGGCCTCCGAAAAACACGCCCTCAAATTCCGGGGGCCACTGGATCACCGCCCCAATGAGGTAGGCCGCGGCCAGCCCGTAAAACACCCAGCCGGGCCACAACCCCCGGTAGCCCATGTAGCAGGCCAATGCGGCCGCAGAGTAGACCGGAATCCAGATCTGCGGATCGGGGTCGTTGAGCTGAAAGTACGAAAACAGCAGAAAGAGCAAACCAAAGAAAGCAGCTACGAATTTCATCTTGGGCGTCGGAAAAATGGGAATTATTTTCTGAATAAAAGAATAAATGAAATCGGGACTACTTGTAAAATGGCAATAAAGAAGGCAGCAAACTTCCGCCCGTAGCCCCTGGATTCTTATTCGGTGCAGTACATGGCCCGCGCCGCGGCTGCTTCTTTGAAACCCAGGCGCCCGGCCTGCTCCAGACTGATGCATCCCAGGTCTTTTTCGCCGCTTTTGTGCTGGCTCAGCCCCAGGCCGTAGTAGGCTTTCCCAAACTTGGCGTCGTACCTTACTGCCTGACCGAAGGCCCGGGTGGCCCGTTCATACTCGTTTTCCCGAAAGTAAGTGTTGCCGAGGTTATACCAGGCCTGCACATTGGCTGGATCTAGCTGGGTGGCCTTTTCAAAATCCTGAATGGCCTGCGGAATCTGCCCCTCTAAGGCGTATACCTGTCCGCGGTTGAGGTATACGTCTGCGGTGTCGGGAGCGAGTTGCACGGCTCGGGTGTAATCACTCAGGGCGGAGTCCAGCTGATTTTGGGCAGTATACAGCAGCGCCCGGTTGAAGTAAGGCCGGTAGAAATCCGGGTCGATGCGGATCGCCTGCTGGTAGTCGAGCAGGGCGTTGGGGTATTCTTTGAGTTCAAAGTAGGCTACCCCGCGGGTATTGAACGCCTCGGCGTTGTTCAGATCTTTTTCAATGGCCTGGTTGAGGTAGCCGATACCTTCCCGAATTTTGCCCTCCCGAAGCAGGCCACGGCCTTTTTCAAGCAGCGCATCGGAGGAGTTGGAACACGAAAAAAGCAGGGAAGCGGATAAAACAGAGAGAATTACAAAAAAAAATATAGGGCGAATCATTACTCAGTATTAATTGGTTGGCACAAAAGTACAGCAGAAAGCTATGGGAATGTTTTCTTTTTGTGAATAAAATGTGCGTATCTTTGCAACTGGCAAATCGGAACTACCAGCTCCTGCCGAATCCCCCAGGTCCTGACCGAAGCAAGGGTAGGTGGTCGTAGCGGTGAGATTCTCGGTTTGCCTTTTTTTGTTTCTTTTGCACACAAAGTGCTCCTTCCTTTTGGTTTCCTTTTGCTTTCCCTACTTTTGCGTGTGATTGTTTTCCAAACCAAATCTGTTTCTTTATCATGAAGTTCTTTATTGATACGGCCAATCTGGCCGAAATTAAGGAAGCCCAGTCGTTGGGTGTCCTGGATGGAGTTACGACCAACCCGTCTCTGATGGCCAAAGAAGGCATCACGGGCAAAAACAGCATCATGAGCCACTATAAGGCGATCTGTGATATTGTGGACGGCGACGTAAGCGCCGAAGTGATTTCGACCGATTTTGATGGTATCATCCGGGAGGGTGAGGAGCTGATTGAGATTGACGAGAAGATCGTGGTAAAAGTGCCGATGATCAAAGACGGCGTAAAAGCCCTTAGATACTTCTCTAACAAGGGAATCCGTACCAACTGTACACTGATTTTTTCGGCCGGACAGGCCTTGCTGGCCGCCAAAGCCGGTGCTACCTACGTGTCGCCCTTCATTGGCCGGCTTGATGATATTTCAACCGACGGTGTGGCCCTGATCGAGCAAATTGTGACGATTTACCGCAACTATGGCTACCAAACGCAGGTGCTGGCGGCCTCCATCCGTCACCCCATGCACATCATGCAGTGCGCCGAAATCGGAGCCGATGTCATGACGGGACCGTTAAGTGCGATTCTGGCTCTGCTGAAACATCCACTGACGGACATCGGCCTCGAGAAGTTTCTGGCCGACTACCAAAAAGGAAACAAATAAGAAGCTACACGCTGCCAGGATACGTTTTCTAGTCGATTATATTTTTTGTCAATGACCCTTTCCACTGAGCCCGTTGTAACGCTGGAGCATGCCGATATTTACCAGGGGGACCGGCCTGTACTTGCTGATGTGAATTTTCATATCAACAAAGGCGAGTTTGTATTTCTGATCGGCCGCACCGGTAGCGGGAAGAGTTCTCTGCTAAAAACCCTCTACGCTGATCTGTGGCTGCAGACTGGCTCCGCCAAAGTGGCGGGTTTTGAACTGCACAAGATCAAACGGAGCGACGTGCCCTTTCTGCGGCGTAGAATCGGTATTGTGTTTCAGGATTTCCAGCTCCTCACCGACCGCTCGGTAGAGGAAAACCTGGGCTTTGTGCTACGGGCCACGGGCTGGAAAGACAAGTCTGATATTGCGAAGCGCATCTCGGAGGTGCTGATGCAGGTAGGACTGGGTACTTCGCAGAAAAAAATGCCCCACCAGCTTTCCGGTGGCGAGCAGCAGCGGGTGGTCATTGCCCGGGCTATGCTCAACGAACCCCAGATTCTGATTGCCGATGAGCCAACCGGTAACCTTGATCCCGAAGTAAGTGATCAGGTATTGCAGGTTTTTAAAACCATTAATAACGCGGGTACGGCCATTCTGATGGCCACCCACGACTACAATCTTTTGCAAAGCCACCCTGCCCGTGTCATCAAGTGCATTGGGGGGCAGGTACAAGAAGCCTGAGACAGCTTGCTGGCTCCGCATGCCGGAGTCAGTAAGCTGTTTTTGGGTACATGGCCTTAAAATAATCCTCCACGTACTGAAACGTTTCGTTGGCCACCCGGATGATCTGTGCCTGCTGGTCGGGGTGGCAACTTGCGTAATAAGCGCAGTAGTTTTTGAACGTTTTCCAGCCGGTTATGCCGGGACTATCGATGCCAGCAAAAAAAGAGCCTCCATTTTCGGGAGTAACCCCAATGGTATTTTGAATCTGCCGGCTAATTGTTTTTCCACCCAGCCGCGATCCTTCCAATACGTACGTAACGCCGAGAATTGTGGGGATATCTACCAATTGCCAGGGCAGAGCAATGCTCGCCGGTAACCGGGACGGATCAAATTGCCCCAGCAGACTACAAATATCCTGTACCGCGAGCGGGCTGCGATGAATGGGTTCGAGGGGGGGGGCTACCTTCCCGAATACCGCTGCCAGGGCTTGTTCCAGGGGTTGGAATGCTCCGTAAAAACCATACAGTATTCCTGCGTATTGGCTACGGGTTAGCTTCGTGCTCATTAGCCCCTCCGTGAGGCGGGTATTTTCCAGGGCGGTGTGCCGGGCCTGAGTACCTGCTTTCAGATTAGCCAGGAAATGATCTCCGGCTAAGGTACTGCCGATGCTTGCCGTAGCCCGCTCTCTGCTTTCTATCATATTAGTTTTGATTTAGGAAAAATTAGGTAAAATTCACTTCCCCGGCCAACTTCACTATCGGCCCAGATATACCCTTCGTGATTGAGCATAATCTTTCTACAAATGGCCAGCCCAATGCCGGTACCTTTGGGGCCATGGGTTTCGTTGTCCAGGCGTTTAAAGAGTCTAAAAATAATATCGCGCAGGCCATTGTCAAAACCAATGCCGTTGTCTTTTACCACTAGGGTGAAGTACTGATCCGGCGGCGTACTCAGTTGCCGGATAATCTCGGGAGTCGGATCCGACATTTGTAGACTGATGCGCAAGGCTTCCCGGGACTTCCCGAATTTCAGGGAGTTACTGATGAGCTGATCCAAAAGTTGTTTCAACTGGAAGCGTATTCCGTGCAGGGTAGGTAGCGGGCTGTACGTAATGTCTATGTCACGCTCGCGGAAGTCAGCCTGCTTCTCGCGGATGATGCCGGCAATCAGTTCGTTCAAATCTACGGGCTCTTCCAGGTCGTTGTCGGGGGTGATCTGCGAGTAAGCCGAAATATCTTCCAGGAGGTTCTGCATTTTTTTTGCCGACTTGTTCATGCGATTGATGGAGTCCAGCAGCGAAGACGTCAGACTCTGGGCTTCCTGGCTCAGCATCCGGGAGGCCAGTACCTGAATTTTCCGCAGGGGCTCTTTCAGATCGTGCATACTAATCCAGTGGATATTTTCCAGCTCCTCATTGGCCGCTTTCATTTTTTCGTTCAGCGATCGTTGCTTGTCGGCTTCCTGCTGGAGCCGCAGCAGGCGGGCGTGTTTCTGAAAGAGCGAGGCAAAATGGTGCGTAGCCCGCAGGTGTATCGGCGACCAGCTTTGGCTGGTATGCCGGACGGTCTCCTGCCAGGCGCTGAAAGAGCTGCGGGGCGTGAGCCTCTGGGCGGTGGTTTCCTGAATTGTTCGCTCTTTGGGCTGTCCAGCCCAGTTAATTGTCTGTTCCAGGCCCGGTCTGAACCAGATGAAACAGCTTTCGTCGAGTTGGTTCAGTGGTTCGTACACGATACCCGCCCCGCAATGGGCCAACTCTTCGGCTTTGGGGTAAATACCCGCCAGCTTCTTGGTGGCCAGGTGGGTATGTCGGGTATATTCGGAAAGAAATAGTGCCAGGTTTCTGACCTCTTCCTGGGGGGGAGTTTCTCCCTGTGTATATATCTGCCGGTCATACAGCAGTGCCACACCCGTGGCGCCGGCAATAGTCAGTAGCTCGGGCGTAGCGGCCAGATCGGCAAGGGGAAAAGTCTCCTGATCCAGAAATCGGGAAACATGAGCGAGGTCATTTTCAACCTGCTGCGTAGAGGCGGCTGAGCCGGCCCTTTCGTGCAGTTCGATCTGAGATGAGAGGAGTAGCCCCAGCAGGTGGGCGCTGTCCCTTTCACGGACAGTTAGGTAACGGGGGGTACCATGATGGCAGGCAATAAGGCCCCAAAGGGTATTATCCCGAATAATGGCCACCGATAGCGACGAGGCTACTCCCATGTTTTTGAGGTATTGAATATGAATAGGCGATACGCTACGCAGGTGAGCCTGGCTTAGATCCAGCTGCTGGGCAATGCCCTGCGGATCTGGCAGGGTATAAAGCGCCGCCGGCTGGTAGTACGTATCGGCAATGGAGCGCACGGCGGTTTTTAAATAAAGTTCGCGTGCCTGCGGTGGAATATCGCTGGCCGGGTAGCGGAGCCCAAGGTAAGGTTCTAGCCCTTCGCGCAGGCTTTCGGCCAGTACTTCGCCGGTATAGTCTTCCTGATCAAACCGATAGATCATGATGCGATCATAGCGGAGGGTCTTGCGGAAGTAGGCGGCCAGCGACTGGCAAAGGTCGGTG
>CATMVR010000137.1 GCA_950075905.1 uncultured Persicitalea sp.
GGGTATCGGTGGTCGCGCCGTCGTAGGTACCTTTGAGCAGCACGTTGGCTCCGGGCAGCGGTTGCCCCCGGCGATCACCGATTTTACCCCTGAGGATAGTTTGAGCCGATAGGGAGGTGTGAATAAGAACAAGAAGGAACAGGTAGATACTTTTCATGGCTAATGCTGTTTTGCGATTCTGATGAAACAAAACTAGCCGCCTGCCAGCATCTGTGCACGCGTTTTCTGACGAAGCCCGGCTCTGAGCGGGATAAAACACGGTATTCAGGGAGTGAATTTGGCTACTGAGATCCCGCCCGGCCGAGACTGGTTCTGACCCGATATTCAAACACAATGCCCCGTCGATGGTTCGTACATTTGCGGGGCATTGCTTACTTTTAAGCCCAGGAAAAAAACAGACCTTTCAAGAATTATGAGTGATCTACAATGGCAGGTAGCCAAAGAGTACGAAGATATTACCTACAAGAAGCTAAACGGCGTGGCGCGCATTGCCTTCAATCGCCCTGATGTGCGCAATGCCTTCCGACCCGGTACGGTGTTTGAATTGCTGGATGCTTTCGAGGATGCCCGCAACGATGGCAGCATCGGCGTAGTGCTGCTCTCGGGCGAAGGCCCGGCCAAAGACGGCGTGTATGCCTTCTGTTCCGGCGGCGATCAGCGCTTCCGCGACAAGGCCGGCTACAAGGGCAATGACGGCCTCGACCGCCTGAATATTCTGGAAGTACAGCGGCAGATCCGCTTCATGACCAAGCCGGTCATTGCCGTAGTACCCGGTTGGGCCGTAGGTGGCGGGCATAGCCTGCATGTGGTGTGCGACCTGACACTAGCCAGCAAGGAGCACGCGATCTTCAAGCAAACCGACGCCAATGTGGCCAGCTACGACGCGGGCTACGGCTCGGCCTACCTGGCGCGGCAGATTGGGCAGAAGCGCGCCCGGGAGATTTTCTTCCTCGGCCGCAGCTACTCGGCGCAGGAGGCCTTCGAGATGGGCATGGTAAACGCCGTAGTACCCCACGATGAACTGGAAACCACTGCCTACCAGTGGGCGCAGGAGATTCTGGAAAAGAGCCCGATGGCGATCCGGATGCTGAAATTTGCCTTCAATCTGGTGGATGACGGCATGGTAGGCCAGCAAATTTTTGCCGGCGAAGCCACCCGCCTGGGCTATATGACCGACGAAGCCCGCGAAGGCCGGGATGCCTTTCTGGAAAAACGCAAGCCTGATTTTGACCAGTTTCCCAAGCATTCATAGACTACAAACGCTGACAGCGTTTTGAACGCTGTCAGCGTTACGTTACCTCAGTACCCTGGCGTATCGTCGTCGGTAGATAGGGTACTTTCCGTAAAGTCATTGGTGTAGCGCTTTTTGGCTTCTTCGAGCATGGCTACCGTGGCCGTGGCTCCTACGCGGGTCACACCCCACTCGCGCACTTTCAGCAGGTCGTCGAGGGTACGTACTCCCCCGGCGGCCTTTACCTGCACACCCGGAGCGCTGTGGTGGCGCATGAGTTTGATATCGTGCTCGGTAGCCCCGAGGTAGCCATAGCGGCTGTCCTCGCCTTTTACAAAGCCGTAGCCGGTGGAGGTCTTGACAAAATCGGCCCCGACTTCGCTGCATAGTTCACACAGGCGGATCTTGTATGAATCTTCGGGCAGGTAGTCATTTTCAAAAATCACCTTCACAATAGCCCCGTTGGCGTGACTGGCTTCCGTCACGGCCTTTATCTCGTCGCGCACATAGTCCCAGTCCTGCTGCAACACTTTCCCGATGTTTACGACCATGTCGATTTCGGTAGCGCCTTCGCGGCAGGCCTGTATGGTTTCGGCTACCTTGATCTCCATCGTGCTGCTGCCGTGCGGGAAGCCGATGACGGTACCCACCAGCACCTCTGAGCCTTGCAGCCATGCTACCGCCTGCGCTACGGCGTAGGGCTTGATACATACCGACGCTACGTTGTACTGCCGGGCTATGTCGCATCCTTTTCGTAAGTCGGCGTCGGTCATCGTCGGATGCAGCAACGAATGATCGATCATCTTGGCCAGTTGAAGTATGAGGTCCATGTTTTATTGAGTGAATGAGAGATTTAGTGATTGAGAGATTAAATGAATGAAATTTATGGTTTTTAGTTCTAAGCGACCGATGCTCAGCGGTTTGTAATTGTGTGTTATCTTATTGAAAAACGTGAGAAAAGCAGATCCTCCTCAACTACTAACCGCAGCGGTAGCCGCCATGAACACAGAACTCATTCTCTCAATCACTAAATCTCTCATTCATAATTAACTTTACTGATGATTACTTATGGTATATTTCTCGGTATTACAATAGATAAGGCTGTATACAAAATAGTCGGGTACGTTAGTATGGTAGCGTCTATAAATCTGTACCAGGGGCGTCAGGGGTTTTATTTTAAAGTGAAAAGCAATGATTTCATCGGCCACGATGGCCCGTATATCCTGCTCAAAACTCTCAATATCTATATGGTACCTTATGTTCAACGTTTTGAACAATGAGCCATCGAGCAGGGGCTTGGTGCAAAAATCGTCCAGATTCTGGTTGGGCAGGTAGCTGTATTCCAGCATCACGGGGTCTTCGTCTACAAAGCGCACCCGCTCAAACATAATACACCCGGCTTCTTCCTCTTCGGGCGATAGCTTGTAAAAAAAACGCTCCGGCCAGGCCATCTCTATCGGAGCGCGCAGCATCATGGTCTTGGCGGCGTACTCGGCCCCCACTACTTCTGAGAAGCCCTTAAAGGACAGAATGCCCAGCGATTTCCGGGTAGCGCACACAATGCTACCTTTTCCTTTTACTTTTTTGATATAGCCTTCGTTGGCCAGTTCCATCAGGGCCCGCCGCACCGTCATTCGGGCAATCTTGTGCGTAGTGCTTAGTTCGTTTTCCGAGGGCAGCAGATCTCCCTCTTTAAAATTACCAACCTGAATCTGACTTTTTAAAAGGGCGTACAATTTTTGGTAATGAGCGGGTTCCATGAGTAGGTAAGTTGTACTGATAATCTAGATAGGCGCAAAGTAACGATGTATAGACAAGAATAGCAATTTATTTAATTAGCCTTCGCTATTTTATAAGAAATATTACAATGAAAGGCAACTATATACTTTTATCATTAATAATTAACACAACCCTCTGGCTACTAAACTACTACTCCCAAAAGTATCAAACTGGCCTCTAAAAAATTTATTTAAATAATAATGAAAAAAATAAGTATAATACTGTCATATTTACACTTATTAAATAATTCTTCTGAATCCATTATCCAGTTAAAACCATTAACTTGTCTATTCTATGAGAAACTCTACCCGAAAATTTCAACACGTGTTCACCCTGCTGCTGGCGCTGCTGAGCCTGACGGTCTACGCGCAGGACCGAAGAGTGAGCGGCACCATCACAGACGATGCCTCCAACCCCCTGCCGGGGGTAAGCGTAGTAATCAAGAATACCAAGCTTGGTACCACCACCGATGCCCAAGGAAAATTTCAGCTCAGTGTACCGGCCCAGAGTAATACCCTGGTTTTAAGCTATATTGGTTACACCTCCAAAGAAGTAACGATAGGTAACCAAAGCACCATCAACGTAGCTATGGAAGCCAGTGAGGAAGCCCTGAGTGAGCTGGTAGTGGTAGGCTACGGTACGCAGAAGAAATCGTCCCTGACGGGGGCCGTGTCGTCAGTGACGCCCAAGGAGCTGAAAGCCCTGCCCGTCATTAGCGCTACCCAGGCTCTGCAGGGGCGCGTACCGGGGGTATCTATCCCCAACAACAGCGGCCCCGGCACCGAGCCAGTGGTGCGTATCCGGGGGGTAGGCTCCATAAGCCTCAATCCCAACCCGCTGTATGTGATTGACGGAGTACCCGCCGGGGGCCTCAACAATATTGACCCCAAGGACATTGAATCGCTGGAAGTACTGAAAGACGCCAGCGCGGCGGCCATCTACGGCTCACGGGCAGCCAACGGCGTTATTCTGATCACGACCAAGAAAGGTACCCCCGGCAAGATGACCATCAACCTGGATTCCTACATAGGTACGCAGTCGGCCTGGCGTACGCTCGACCTCCTCAACCGCGACCAGTACATACAGTACGGCACGGCGCTGCTGACGGCCTCGGGGCAACCCGTACCGGGCCGCTTCAATAACCTGAACACGCCGGTGTACGACGGAGCTCCAACGACCTTTGCCCAGACCGATACCGACTGGCAGGATGTAATGTTTCGCAACGCACCCATTACCGACAATCAGCTGTCTATCTCGGGCGGAACAAGTACCTCCCGCTTCTACACTTCCGTGGGCTATTTTGATCAAAAAGGAATTCTGCCCTATACAGACTACCACCGGTACAGCTTCCGGATCAACTCAGATCATAAGGTAAAGAAGTTCCTGACCATTGGACAGACCTTGCTAGCCGCTACTGACAGGCAGACAGCCGAGCGCGACGGCGGTGGCCGTAGCCTCGTCATGAACATGATGCGGATGATTCCCTACTGGCCCGAGCGCGACCCAACCAAGATTGGCGGTTTCAGTACCACTGCCCAGGGACTTGACGCCACCGACCCCGAAAACCCCCTGCGGGTGGCGGAGCAGGAGCAGCAGTACCGGGTCAACACCGCTTTCAAACTTATCGGGACTATTTTTGCGGAGGTTCGCTTTACCGATTGGCTACGCTACAAGTTTACGGCGGGTACCGATTTTGCCAGCACGCGCTTTAACGGATTTTTGCCAATCTACGACGATGGAAACCGCTCGCGGGTCAATGCCACAGTAGACGAAAGCCGAAACCAGTATTTCTCCACGGTGTTTACCAATGCGCTCACCTTTGAGAAAACCTTCGGCAAGCACTACGTGAATGTATTGGGGGTAGCTGAGCAGCAAAAATCACGGGCCAATGGCCTTAGCGCCCAGGGACTTCGGCCCGACAATAACATTCAGGTAATTCAGGGAGTATCCAATCCCAATGGCTCCTCGTCCCGGTCAGAGAACACGCTGATATCCTACGTAGGCCGCCTCAACTACGAGTTTGCCGGCAAGTACTTACTGGGCGCTTCCATCCGGCGCGACGGCTCCTCCAAGTTTGCACCCGGCCGCAAGTGGGGTACTTTCCCGGCGGTATCGGCGGGTTGGCGCATCAGCGAAGAAAGCTTCATGCAGGGCGTGAGCGCTATCAATGAGTTGAAAATCAGAGGTAGCATTGGCCAAACCGGCTACAATGCTCTTGGCGATTACGAGTGGCAGCCATTGATCCAGGCTAACAATACCATTTATCCGTTTGGCAATCAGCGTCAGCTGGGCTCCTACTTCAACCGCCTGGGCAACAGCGACCTGAGCTGGGAGGTCACTACCATGAGTAACATTGGCCTCGATCTATCGCTGTTCAATAACAAGATCAATATCACCTCGGAATACTACGTGCGCGAAACCGACGGCCTTCTCCTGAGCGTACCGATTGCCAACTCCATTGGGTATTCCAACAGCCCCCTGGCCAACGTGGGTAGTATGCGAAATCGGGGCTTTGAGCTGGCAGCGGGCTACACGCAGTCGGGACGCGACTTCAACTGGAATCTGACCGCTAACTTTGACGTCACCCGCAATAAGGTGTTGAGCCTCTCTACGCCTTCTGCCAACATCAACGCGGGCGCAAATGGTGATTTTGGTGGCTTTGAAATTACGCGCACGGAAGCCGGGCAGCCGATTCAGTCGTTTTACGGCTGGGTGGTAGACGGGATTTTCCAGAGCGCCGAGGAAGTACGGGCCGCCAATGCCCTGGCCGGTGCGGGTAAATTCTACCAGAATGAAAAAACCGCCCCCGGCGATATCCGCTTCCGGGACCTGAACGGTGATGGAAAGATAGACCCCTCCGACCGTACCTACCTGGGCAGCTACATTCCCAAGTTCTCCTACGGACTCAACTGGTCGGGTAATTACAAAAACTTCGACTTCACGATGTTCTTCCAGGGTGTCTACGGCAATAAGGTTTACAATGGTACCAAGGTGATTGGTCAGGGAATGCTGCGGCTTTTCAACGCCAGTACCGAGGTACTCAACGCCTGGACCCCTCAAAATACCAATACCGATGTACCCAGGGCCGTCAGTGGCGATCCCAATCAGAACTCCCGCACCTCCGACCGCTTTCTGGAAGACGGCTCCTACCTGCGTCTGAAAAACCTCAGCGTTGGCTACACCGTACCCGGCGACAGAATCGGCAAGCTGACCGGAAACGTCCTCACCAAGGCCCGCATTTACGTATCGAGCCATAATTTGCTGACGTTCACCAAGTACACGGGCTACGACCCGGAGGTTTCGTCCAAGTACGGCAACCTGCTCACCAACGGCATCGACTACGGCCAGTACCCACAGGCAAGAACGCTGATGGTGGGGGTTAACCTTGGATTTTAATTTTGAATGAGTGATTGATAGAATGATAGAATAGCTTGGTGCTAAGATAATTACATAATCATTCGCTATTGTTCATTCACTCATTCTATCATTCTAACATTCTATCATTCTATCATTGAGATACATATGAAAAAGATACTCATACTTTCCAGTTTCCTTGCCCTCGCTGCTACCGTTAGCTGCAATGAGGATGAACTCACCAAAGTGAATCCTAATGGCGTCACTTTTGATACCTACTTTAATAATCAGGCCGAGCTCACGGCGGGCGTCAACTCCATCTACGCCCTGGTGCAGTCTAACAGCCTGGTGTCGCGGGAGTGGTTTTTTACCAACGACCTCCGGGGCGACGAAATGGCCTCCGGCGGCGGACAGCTCGAAACTCCCCGCAACCAGTTGCTCATTGGCGTGCACGATACCGGCAACAGCCTCGTAGACGCACAATGGAGGGGCTGGTACCGTACCATTCACCGGGCCAATGTAGTGATTGAAAAAGGCCCCAGCGTAACCTCTGTCCCCGAGGCTACCCGTAACCGCCTGATTGGCGAAGCCCGTTTTTTGCGCGCCTGGGCTTACTACGAGCTGGGTAGCCTGTTTGGCGGAGTACCCATCTACACAGAATTTGTGAAGTCGGTAGAAGGTGCCAAGGCCCGTTCCACTCAGAAGGAAGTGTACGACCAGGCTATTGCCGATCTGAAATTTGCCGAGTCGGCCCTGCCTGCTACCTACCCGGCTGCGGAGCTGGGCCGGGCTACCAAAGCCGCCGCCCAAACCCTGCTGGCCCGCGTGTACCTGCAAATGGGCGACTACGCCAATGCCAAAACCGAACTTACCAAAGTGGTATCTTCGGGCTTGTACAAGATTGTAGACAACTACCTCGATCTGACCAACGAGGAGGGGGAGTTTAACGCAGAGTCAATCTTTGAAGTAGTGTACGCTCCCTCAGGTGGCGCCTATAACTGGGGCGGCGACAGCGACGGCACGGCCTTGCAGGAAGAAACCGTGCGTACACAGGAGTACTCGGCCATTGGCTGGCGTAACGTAATTCCGTCTAATAAAATCCTGAATGCCTACGAACGCAAATCCAAGGGCGACGCCAAGGACGATCCCCGCTACGATATGTCGTACTGGAAAGAGGGCGATAAGTTCAATAACGGAGCCAGCACCATGACCGCCGACCGCGTGCAGGGCAATTCGTCGGTAGTAGACGGCGTGACGCAGAAGGTGAGCTGGCGCAAATACTCAGTGCTTTATAAAGTGGATAACGGCTTTGCCACCAGTGGCATCAACATGCGCATCATGCGCTATGCCGATGTGCTGCTGATGCTGGCCGAGTGCGAAAACGAGGCCGGCAATCAGGCGGCGGCCATTGCCCTGATGAATCAGGTACGGGCCCGCAAGTCGGTAGACATGCCTCCCTTCCCGACCAAAAACTACCCCTGCAGCAACAAGGCCGAAGTACTCGCCGCCATTCAGCACGAGCGCTTTGTGGAGCTGGCCGCCGAGCAGGTGCGCAACTTCGATATTTTGCGCTGGCGCAAAAATGGCAAGCTGGCTACCGAGCCCCTGACCTACTTCCAGAAGGGCAAGCACGAGCTGCTGCCGATTCCGCAAAATGAGGTTGACAACAACCCTAAGATGGACCAGTCGAGTCAGAACCCGGGGTATTGAGAGAGAAACCTACTTCCCTTACGTAAAAACTCCCGTTCCCGGTCTTTTGGAAACGGGAGTTTTTCTTTTGATAAACACACGGACGAATGAAGCATCCTTACTTTAAAATATATTGCTGCCTGCTAATCGGAGTTGTGGTAAGTTGTGGCAAAAAAGATTCCACCCTGTTTGAAAAAACGGATTCCATACCCTTTGCCAATACCCTCATGCCCACCGACAGCCTGAATGCCTTTACGTTCACCAATTTCTATAACGGCGGAGGTGTAGGCATCGGCGATTTCAACCATGACTCCCTGCCGGACGTCTATTTTACGGGCAATCAGGTCAGCAGCGCCCTCTATCTGAACGAAGGAGATTTTAAATTCAAAGACATTACCCAAATCGCCGGCGTCACCACCGACCGCTGGTGCACGGGGGTATCCATTGTAGATATCAATCAGGATGGCTGGGACGATATATACCTCAGCGTAGCGAAGCATCCGGCATTCAAAGACTCCCGCAATCTGCTTTTTGTGAATCAGCGTACCCCTGAGCCCACGTTTAAGGAAGAGGCCGAAGCCTACGGCCTGGCCTACGAAGGCTTCACCACCCAAACAGCCTTTCTGGACTACGATCTCGACGGCGACCTCGACGCGTTCCTGCTCAATACCGCCCCTGATGTCCAAAACCCCAACAACCTCCGCCCCGCCATCAACAACGGTACCTACCCCTCCACCGACCGGCTTTTCAGGAATGAGGGACCGGATGCAACGGGGCAAATCCGGTACCGGGACGTCTCGCAGCAAGCCGGCATCCGGTACGAAGGCCTCGGCCTGGGCGTGGTAGTGTCAGACCTAAACGACGACGGCTACCCGGATATCTACTGCTCCAACGACTTCATCAGCAGCGATGTACTGTACCTCAACAATCAGGATGGTACCTTCCGCAACGTAATCAGTGAAGCTACCGCCCACACCAGCCTGTACGGCATGGGCGTAGACGCCGCCGACCTCACCAACGATCTCAAAGTGGATATTCTGCAAATGGATATGCTGCCGGAGGACAATTTCCGACAAAAACAGATGCTGGCCGGGCAAGACTACGACCGCAAGGAAATGAGCATTTCGCCCCGCTACAATTACCAGCTGCAGTACATGCGCAATACCTTGCAGGTCAACGTAGGTACCAATCCGCAGACTGGCGCGCCGGAATTCAGCGAAATGGGCCTGCTGGCCGGTGTGGCCCGTACCGACTGGAGCTGGGCCACCCTGCTGGCCGACTACGACAATGATGGCCGCAAAGATGTGTTTATTACCAACGGCTACCGCAAAAACATCACCGA